>JAZUQW010000167.1:0-6984 GCA_045605905.1 Eubacteriales bacterium | reverse complement strand
TACCTTGGACATTGCTTCGCTGTTGGTGGTCTCCACGGTTTTATAGGCTTCGTTAAACGCCGCAACCAAAACATCCTGCAGGGTTTCGATGTCATCGGGGTCAACAATTGCGGGATCGATATCAACAGACTTAACTACCTTGTCGCCGCCGATAACAACGGTTACAACGCCGCCGCCTGCTTTTATTGTGTATTCTTTGGTTTCAAGCTCTGCCTGAAGCTTTTCCATATCTTCTTGCATCTTTTGAGCCTGTCTTATCATCGCGTTCATGTTTTGGGGGCCGCCGCCCATACCTTGAGGAAGTCTAACTTTCATAATCAACGTTACTCCTTTATAACAATTCTTCAAATAGCATATTTGTTTGCGCTTCTGTTTTGGGCGCTTTCTCCACTACTACTTTTGTCTGCGCGCGCATAACTTCTTGCGCACAGATGCTTAACAGCTCTAAAGCTTTGGGGGACGACAACTTGTCCTCTGCTATTTCACTATCCGGAATTATGCACAGCACACCGTCCTTAAGAGTGAAACTTGCAGTAGTGGCAAAAGCATATACTGTGCCCGCGCCTTTTGCTGATAAAGCTTCTAAAATCTCCGCTCGTTTGGTGAACGGCGCTGACTTAACCTCGGCAGGCTTTGTCTTGTCCGGTGTTTTTACTGCAGAAGGTGACGCTTTCGGTGGCGGTGCGGATGCCTGTCTTACGGGTACGCCGGCTTCAAGGGCAGAAACTCTTGCGCTTAATGCGTCAAGGCCGCCTACCAAGGTAGGGGAGGAAAGCTTTATAACCGCCATTTCCGCCACAAGCTTTTTGTTTTGCGCAGAGTAGCCCAGTCGCGACTGTGCTTCGGATAGCACTTCGAAAAAATACAGCAGTTGTTCTTTGGTAACTTCTGCCGAAAGCTTGCAAAGTTCTTCAAACATCGACTTGCTAAAGCAGAACGAGCTGCCAAGCTTGTTAAGGCTTATGCCCGGCAGGCTTTGAATTACCATTAAATCTCGTGTCAGGTAATTGAGTTGTCCTACAAGCGTTGCAAGGTCCCTTGAATTTCGGTACAGCTTATCGAGTATGCCCATAGCTTCCGAAACATTGCCGTTTGCTGCATAGCGAAGGAGCGAGACCACCTCTTCGTTATTGGCAACACCCAATTGTCTTTCCGTGGCATCGTATTCTATTTTGCCGTCGCCCAGAGCTGCCGTGCACGACTCCAAAAGGCTTAAGGCGTCTCTCATGGCACCGTCGGAGAGCCTTGCTATAAGATTTACTGACTCTTCATCGATGTCTATGTTTTCCTCTTTACAAACGTGTTTAACTCTTTCTCCGATAACCTCTGCATCAATACGCCTAAATTCAAAGCGCTGACAGCGTGAGATTATGGTGGATGGGATTTTCTGCAACTCGGTCGTGGCAAGTACAAACATTACATATTCCGGAGGTTCCTCCAACGTCTTAAGCAGAGCGTTGTTAGCGCTGTCGGTAAGCATATGAACCTCGTCAACAATGTACACACGTTTTTTTAAAGCAGAGGGTGGGTAAACCACCTCGTCTCTGATAGCACGAATACTGTCAACGCCGTTGTTGCTTGCAGCATCTATCTCAAGTACATCTGTAGCAGAACCACTGTCGATAGCCACGCAGGACGGACATTTACCGCAAGGACTACCGTCTATCGGACTTTCGCAATTTACTGCTTTTGCAAGAATTTTGGCGCAGGTGGTCTTACCGGTGCCGTGGGTGCCGCAAAACAAATATGCATGGGACACAGTAGAAGAAAGCACCTGATTTTTAAGTACTGTCGTAATATGCTCCTGCCCGCAGACCTCGTCAAAAGCACGGGGGCGCCATTTCCTGTATAAAGCCCTGTACACGGTAATACCTCCAGCAAAGTCAAATATACAGAATATGACCATACGCCCACATTCGAACCAAATGAACACGCGTTAAACTAACTCCGGCTTCAAAACAGGCAACCCCACGGCACATCGAAGATACCGCTTAATGCTGCTTGGTTCCCCACCTGACATGGTTCACGGCTTTCGATTGCGTAAGACCCATTCATCAACAGCCATCGTTAGATGCAGCCGCACCCACAAGGCCCTCCAAGTGGACATCGCCCCTGCTATAGCGGATTGCAGGTACAAGGCACCGCTAACTCCCCGGATAGTATGGCCATATTCTGTATATCTGTAGCAAACATTATAACAGAAACAATTTAATTTTGCAATAGTGTTTTGAAAATATTTTCGGTTGACAAAAGTTTATACTTGAGGTATAATCGTATTTGGTATATAAGCAGCTGATTGCATGCATTTTTCGGAGGTAATGGCTTTGGATAAATCTGTAAATATAAGTTTAAATGATGGAACGGCTTTGTTGCTTCAACATAATGGTCTATATAAGGCACAAAAATTGTTTTTGTCGCCTATAAACGAAGAGAAATGGCTTAACTATATGGCTTCAAAAGGATACGAGTTGTGCGGCAGAAAAATTAGCGGTTATTTGTTTGCCAAATCACCTCAAGCAAATAAAAGCTATTACTCTGTTGGCTATTCTGCGGTTTCATCCTCTAAAGGCTGTCTAAACGATTTAACAAAGTCCGAGGTAGAAGCACGCGAGAAAGAAAACAGCACCCTTGCGTGTACTTATTGTACAAAGGTGTACTACAAGACTCACAACATCGTAGGTGCTAACACAAATAATAAAGGCAAAAGTTGCGCTTCTGATTCTCCTTTGAATGACGCTGCTTCTAAACGTGCTCATATCAGAAATCGTTTTGTGTTCTTTTTGACAATGTTTTGTTTCTTTTTGGGGCTTCTATGCTACAATCTTATGCATTGGGTTCGTTTTAGCACTACCGGCGTTTATGTTAAATTTACCGGCGGTCTGCTTAATGACTATATAGAGAAAGAGCATTCCCTTTGGGATATTACTTTTGATTTGCGCGGCTGGTTCGGCAATTATCCCTGTGTCCCCCATATATCGCTGTTTTTAGGACTTACGATAGTTTTTATTCCATTTGCTGTTTATTATCTCGATCAATATTTATATGCCAGAAATTTTGAAAAGCAGTTGCAATTAAGATGGAAAACAAGATAGTATTAGGGCTTTCTGGCGGGATGGACAGCGCTTATGTTGCCATTAAGCTTTTGGAAGCGGGATATGATGTTATAGCTGTGTATGCCTTGATGCATGATAACTGTGACGGCACAGAAGAAGCCCGTGCGTTGGCAAAAGCGCTATCTATTGACTTTATATCTGTTGATAAAAGAAGAAGCTTTGAAAATGAAATAGTTTCGGCTTTTGTCAGTGATTATATCAGCGGAAGAACACCTAATCCTTGTGTACGGTGCAATTCTGCTGTGAAATTTAAGACTTTGTTGGAAGTTGCTGATAGCCTTGGCATTGAAAAAATTGCTACGGGTCATTATGCAAAGCCTTGCAAAATCGGTGATAGATACAGTTTTGCCCCTGCTATAGACAAAACAAAAGACCAGTGTTATTTTCTGTACGGGCTTGATCAAGATGCCGCCCGCCGCACAGTTATGCCGTTGGCAGATGTTTTGAAAAATGATATAAAAACGTTCTTTCAAAACAACCCACTGTTTAACTTTTCCAAGGGCGAAAGTACCGATATATGTTTTGTAACCGGCGATTATCGTGATATTATAGCGACTCGTGCCGAGCTGCCTCCTTCAGGAGAATTTGTGGATGTACATGGTGGCGTTTTGGGTGTACATAAAGGTATACATAATTACACGGTAGGGCAGAGGAAAGGTCTCGGTATAGCGTTGGGAAAACCTGCTTTTGTGAAACAGCTTGATGCGAATAGCAACAGGGTAGTTTTGTCCTTTGCTGAAGATTTTGTATCTACTGAATTTAAACTTACAGATATAAATTATATGGCAGTTCCCTCGATAAAAACGGGGGATAAGTTTAATGTAAAGGTTAGGTATAGGGCATTGGCCGTAGGCTGTACTGTCGCAAATATAGACGGTGATACGGTAACGGTTGCATTTGATGAACCTCAAAGGCTTGCCGCCCCCGGGCAATCTGCGGTGTTTTACACAGAAGATAGCTTGGTGGCTTTCGGTGGAGTTATTTACTAATACAGGAGGGCATTTTGATGGAAGAATATAAGGTTGCACTTAAAACGTTGGTAGAAGAATTTTCTTTGGAAGGGATATTCGTTCCGGAGGATATTGACAACAGATATGTAGTGCGGTCTGACGTTAGCCGCCCCGGATTGCCTCTTTGCGGCTTCTTTGAGTATTTCGAAGGCGGGCGTATACAAATAATGGGTAAGATGGAGCTTAGCTATCTTTTTGGGCTTTCTGCGGAAGAAAGAAAAAAATCGATTACCGCTTTTTTATCGCGCAGCGTTGTATGTGTTGTTGTAACTACGGGCCTTGATATTCCCGATGAGATGACCGAGTTTTTTAAGCAATACAACACTCCGTTGTACAGAACAGCTTGGAACACTTCCGATTTTATGGCGGCGCTTATAGCTTCCCTTAATATCCACCTGGCGGAACGTATTTCTCTTCATGGCGTCCTTGTTGAGGTTTATGGTGAAGGCGTGTTACTGCTTGGTGACAGCGGGATGGGTAAAAGCGAAACGGCGATAGAGCTTGTAAAACGCGGACATAGACTTATAGCTGACGATTCTGTTGATATAAAAAGGGTTTCGGCAAAAACTCTTGTTGGTTCGGCACCCGAACTTATTAGGCACTATGTGGAAATGCGCGGCATAGGTATTGTTGATATTCGCCGCATTTTCGGTATGGGCTCCGTAAAGTTAAGTGAAAAAATAGACCTAATAATTAATATTGAAAATTGGGTAGAAGGCAAAATGTACGAAAGGTTCGGGTTAGATGATGAATACACCGATATTTTGGGAATAAAAATTCCTTCAATAACCGTACCCGTAACACCAGGCAGAAATCTTGCTGTAATCATAGAGATAGCGGCTATGAATAACAGACAAAAGAAGATGGGCTATAACACCGCTGAAGAATTTAATAAAAAGCTTATGAGTATGTACGGAGAGGAATAACAATATGTACACTTTAGGTGTTGATTTAGGCGGAACAAACATAAAAGCAGGTATCTGTGACAGTAACGGTAAAATCGTGAAAAAAATGTCACTCCCAACCAACAAAGGTGATACCGCCGACAGTATTACCGATGCAATAGTAAAGCTTTGCTATATGCTGTTAGAAGAAACGGGGCTTTCGGTAGACGATTTGGAATATATGGGTGTAGCGGCACCGGGCACCGTTGATTTGCAAACGGGTGAGGTCGTTTTTTGTAATAACCTGCCTTTTCTTGATTATCCTATGGAAAAAGAAATATATGCAAGGATTCCTGTCAAAAAGGTATATTTGGAAAACGATGCTAACGCGGCAGCTCTTGGAGAGGTTATCTGCGGCGGAGCAAAAGGCGTAAAAAGCGCTGTAATAGTTACTCTTGGGACAGGGGTAGGTAGCGGTATAATCATAGACGGCAAAATTTATTCCGGCTTTAACTATGCGGGCGGCGAAATAGGCCACATTGTTATACAGATGAATGGCAGGGATTGTACCTGCGGCAGAAAAGGCTGTTTTGAGGCATATTCGTCTGCAACAGGTCTAATAAAGACCACAAAAGAAGCAATGGAAGCAGACAAAGATTCACTTATGTGGTCCATTGCTGCAGAAAACGGCGGAAAAGTTAACGGTCAAACTGCGTTTATTGGCGCTAAACAGGGTGATAAGTCGGCAAAGGCTGTTGTGAAAAGTTATATCGAGGCATTGTCTTGCGGCATCATAAATATTATTAACATTTTCCAGCCCGAAGTTATTTGTATCGGTGGCGGCGTTTCCAACGAAGGTGATAATTTGTTTTTACCTCTTATGGAACTTGTTGAAAAAGAACAGTATTCAAGATATTGCGATAGCAAGACAGAAATACGTATGGCTTTGTTGGGTAACGATGCGGGTATAATCGGCGCCGCAATGCTTGGCAAACAGCAGTAATATATTAAGGAGAATAACAGTTTACATAATGCAAAAAATTACCGAGTATGTGGAAAAACAGGTGCTTCCTGCAATAGCTTTAAGGGGCATTGTTGTTTTTCCAAATGTAGTAACAAGTTTTGAAATAGCGAGAAAACAGTCATTGCGCGCTCTAAAGCGTGCGGAAAATGGTGACGGAAGAATTTTTCTTGTTGCACAAACAGACCCATCCGTTCTTGACCCTGCGGTTTCAGATTTGCAAACCGTTGGTGTTATAGCAAGAATAGAACGCAGTTTTAAGCTCCCTAACGGTAATTATCAAGTTGTTGCCGAGGGTATCAGCAGGGGTGAACTTCAGGCATTAGAGCTTGGTGATAGTGGGCTTACCGCATCTGTTTTTGTGCGTAACATAAGTTATGAGTCTTACGACGAATTGGAACAGCTTGCCGCCATTAAGGATGCGTGGGCGGCGCTAACCGAATACCTTAAATATACTCCTAACCAATCCCGTGAGGTTACCGAGGCGGCTCGTAATATTACCGACGCGGCTTCTTTGGCAGATTATTTGGCGTCTTCTTTTTTGGTTAAAGCCGAGGATAGACAGGCGGTTTTGGATATTTATGATCCTATAGACAGACTTAACAAATTTACTTCTTTAATACAGGCAGAGCTTGAATATATGTATTTGGAAACGGATATCCAAAACAAGGTACGCGTTAATTTGCAAAGAAGCCAAAGAGATGCATATTTGCGTGAACAATTGAGGGTTATTCATTCCGAGCTTGGAAGTAGCGAAGACGAGGACGTATTTTCTGAAGACGAGGACCTTGTTGAAGAGATCAAGCGCCGTCAATTGCCAATAGAGGTTAGGGCAAAGCTGTTAAAAGAGGCGGCAAAGCTAAATAAAATGCCTTTTGGTTCGCAAGAAGCTGCTGTTATCAGAAATTACATAGAGATATGTTTGGAGCTTCCTTGGGATAGATACACCAACGATA
>JAZUQW010000166.1:0-10670 GCA_045605905.1 Eubacteriales bacterium | reverse complement strand
AGTTGCTGCGAGTTTTGGGAAAGCGAGTCTTGAGGTTGCTTTGGTTGTTGTGGTAATTGTGGCATTTTTGCTGTTGCAAATACGGCAGAACAGTAAAATTAACGGAGATGCAGCTGTAGCAATTGTATCGGGCTTTTTTATGGCGTTGGGAATTTTCGCGACAAGGCTTGAAAATGGAACAAATACGGACTATAATAGTTATTTGACAGGCAATCTGTTCGCTGTAAGTGATGACAATTTTACATTATGCGTTATAATGACATTGGTGGTTGTAGCAGTTTATATTTTGTTTTATAATAAGATTTTTTCAGTTACGTTTGATGAAAACTTCGCTCAAGCTACAGGCGGAAAAGTTGGGATTTACAATTTTATTATAGCATCTTTAACAGCTGTTACAATAGTTATAGGCATGAGGCTGATTGGTGTATTATTGATTTCAAGCTTGACTGTTTTTCCGGTTGTTGCATCTTTAAGAGTGACAAAAACATATAAGTTTTGTGTGATATTCGCTATTATCATTTCAGTTATCGCTTATATTGGTGGTTTTGTATTAAGCCTTTGTTCTGAACGTATTAAAATACCGTCAAGCTCCGCGATAATATTTTTTAATTTACTTTTACTTTCTGTTTGTTATGTGTATTCTTTTTTGCGAAAGCGCGGTAAATTTATAAAAAAGGGGAATGTATAGTTGTTATGAAAAAAACATTGTGCTTTGTTTTAATATTCTCTGTTCTAATCACGGCAAGTTGTTTCTTGTCTTCTTGTAACCAATTTGAAGGTGGTTTAAACACTTTTTTCAAGAACTCAGATTTTTACAATAAAGTTGGAAATGTTGTGTTTAGTATTTTTGCAGGGGATAATTCTTATATTCCGCTTATTAACGACTCGACTTTAGATCTTGATTCCACTATTAATATTGAAAATTATGCAGTAAATAACGAAGTTATAGAAAACGGGGAAGTAGATGTAGATTTTTCCCTTTTATTAACAAAACAATTAGATTTAGATTACACTGTAGATGTAAAAGCGTTTGACAAAATTGATACGTATAAGCATTTTATACTTGAAGATAATAAAATGTTTGTAGATTTTGGCGATGTACTTAACAATAAGCCTCTTTGCTATTATGATGAAGGCTACAATTGTTATACTGATGCTTTAGAGTCTTTAACTAAATATATTAAAAAAGCAAAATTTGAAAACGGCGAGGAAAATTACAGCCTTAAAGGCGTCGATTTTGAAACAGATACAGTTTCTTTTACACTTAACAGCGATGTTTTAGGTACATGGATGTATGATGTTGCAAACAAGCTTTTTTCCGTAAATTCAACACAATTCGGTAACGAGTCTTTAATTAACAATTTATTATATAGTGAATGGCATTATGCAACTATTGATGTGAGCAACTATATAGATAACGAGAAACTTCATTTAACATGGAAACGTTATTATAACGATGATGAGCTGTGCCGAGACGTATTAAAGCTATACGATCCAAACAACCATAACATAACTGTGGATCTAGCATACGCCGTTTCTGATGACACAGAATATGTAGAATGTTCTGTTAAAGCATATGACGGAAGTAATGAGTTTTATTTATTTACGCTATCTGCTGAAAAGACAACTACAAATGGCAAATTCACTACTGTTGCGGATATATACATCGGTGATGAAATACATATAAGCACAAGCAACAACGGTACTGATACAAGTGCCTCCGGTAATGCAAAAATTAATTTTATGAATGTTGTAGGCGAGCAAAGCTTTACCGTAAATTATGATTATAGCGGCGAAAGAGTAGGGAAGTCCAAGACCAACGGTTTGGGATTAAACCAAACAATAAGTGTTTATGTTAAAGAATTTCCTATGATTGGCACCGATGCAAAGGTTAGTTTTGATGCAGAAATCGATCTGTTAGCAAACCTTACAGAGGATACACCGACCGTTCCGCTCGTAGAAAACTACTATGATTTGTCTGAATTGGGAGATCTCAGTCACTATACAAAAACCGGACAGCCGTTATATGAAAAAGCATTGGAAGCTGTTGTATCACACATAAAAGGTAATATTGTTGATTTTGAAAAGCCCGATTCTGTAGTTGATCCATTTGAGTTGAATGTAAAGTATGACGACGGTGAAAGTTATGAAACCGACGGTAAATTCGGCAAAAAATATATAGACATTCTTATGTCGGATACATACACATTTAAATATCACTATCATTCCGATGAAAAAGAATATCCTCTAAACTATGGTAGTGAATATCGCAATGGCGTTGAACTGTTGTACTCTAATACTTATTCTGACGGCGAAAAGTTTGATGAATATCATAATCGCTTTACAGTTTATGAAGTTATGTATGACATAGAGAAGATTATATATACCGAGTACGATGAAGCAACATATAATAATACATACCAAAATACTCGTTATATATATGATCATAGCGGATATTGTACGCTCGATGACAGAGAGTTGATATATGAGCTTTACTACGATGAATTCGTCAACAAATATACATATATATTTGATGAAGAAGATAAGCTCGAAATAATTATTGTTGAAAGCGTCGTTGATGAATCGCTGATGTATATGTTTGTTGATGAGCTAACAGCATCAGTCGATGATAGCGTTATGACACTTCCTGATTTTGAAAAAGTAAACGTTTTAGACTATTATCAATAAGATAAAAATCGATAAGATTTAAAAGTAGCCCTTGTACAGGGCTACTTTTTTGTAGCACAAAAGAGAAGCGTATATTAAAACACACTCCCTATTATACAAAATAAAAATTTTGTATAATAGGGAGTAATAATATTCTATTATTTCAGTTGATTCTAATATATCCACCATAGTCATACAATACGGAGCTGCTTAAGCTGTAAGGCACAATTTTATGATTGTTGCAAAAGCTCTTTATATTATTGTAATCACTGTGATTCTTTATGTTGCCGCTGAATGCTACAATTTCGTTATCTACATACAATGCACAGCCTCCAATAAAGCCGCAATTATATCCATTTAATTGAATACCAAGATTACTGACTTGTAGCACATCAAATCCCAAGTCGGCTATTGCTTTATAAATTGTAATATCTGAAGTTATATATGCATCATCACGCAGACGCACAGTACTACAGGCTGCGTAGCCTTGATTAACACTAATAACATTATATCCATGCATAATCGCATCGTTAATTATATCAATCGATGCGCTTTTGCCGCATATCAGATTCTTCCCTGCAACAAAGCAATTAAAAGCGCAGTCGTAAGGATACCCATTCATTAATGTGTTTCCAGCTTCTATTATTGGTAAAATTGTGTCCAATTTGTTAATAAGAGTGAAGCCTTTTTCAACTAACAAGCTACCGGATAATAGCTTATAATACAGCATATCGGGATGAAATGCAGTCTCGTTGTTAATATTTTGACTTTTTCCGCCTGGTATGCACATAATTTGCATTGATTCGAGCTCATTGATAATATTAGATTTCAATATCGAGCTAACAATTATTGTTTTATTCATAAGTTGCTATCTTTTATCAGCTTTAGAAGATCGTATACGCCTTTAATACCGATTATTCTTACATTAGATGTATACTTATTAAGTTTCGTAATCGAGTGAAAAGGTACTGCAATCGTTTTAAAACCAAGTCGAATTGCTTCATTAACTCTTAATTCCATACCGGCTACAGTACGGCATTCACCGGCTAACCCAATCTCTCCAAAAACAATTAAATCGTCAGGTATGGCAATATCTTTCAATGATGAAATTAAAGCCATTGCTATTGCCATGTCAGTAGATGTTTCATACAATTGCAAGCCGCCCGTAACGTTTAAAAACACTTCTTGCGATGAAAACTTAAGTCCTAACCGTTTTTCAAGGACCGCAAGCAGCAGTGACGCTCGATTATAATCAACGCCAGAAGTCATTCTACGCGGCGAAGGAATCGGTGAAGGATTGACCAAAGCTTGAATCTCTGCCACTATCGGTCTTGTTCCCTCCATTACGCAAACCGCGCAAGAGCCGGAAACGCCGTGCGGACGTTGAGACAAAAGGACTTCGGATGGATTTGGTACTTCCAAAAGCCCTGCATCACACATCTCGAAAACGCCAATTTCGTTTGTAGAGCCAAACCTGTTTTTTACAGCTCTAATTATTCTGTATAGCAATTGTTTGTTACCCTCAAAGTATAAAACAGAATCCACCATATGTTCTAATACTTTTGGGCCGGCAATAGCACCATCTTTGTTAACATGCCCAACTATTATAACAGCTGTTCCTGTGTATTTCGCAAGATTTATCATCGCCATTGCGCTTTGTTTTACTTGTGTAACCGTACCCGGCATTGACGATAAATTTTCGTCATACATTGTCTGGATAGAATCAATAATTACGACTTTTGGTGAAGTTGTTTCGATTTCTGCAGAAACCTTGTTAATGTTGCTTTCGCATAGAACATAAAGATTTTCTGTGCTTATTCCAAGTCTTTGCGCTCGCATCTTTAATTGAGGCGCGCTTTCTTCGCCGGAAACGTACAGAATACTTGCATTTGCACCAATCGCATCGCAAATCTGCAAAAGCAGAGTAGACTTCCCTATTCCGGGCTCGCCCGAGAGTAAAGCTACGCTCCCTTCAACAATCCCGCCGCCCAAAACGCGGTCAAATTCGCCTATTCCGGTCGAGAATCTTATTCTGTCAGTAAAGCTTATATCTTTAAGCTTTTGTGCATTTACTACACTTGTATTCTTTGCAGAAGTTTTTCCGGGTAATTTAATCTTGATTTTTTCTTCAATTGGGGCAGATCTTTCCTTCATTGTGTTCCATTCGTTACACATAGGGCACTTCCCCGCCCACTTTGTAGATGTGTACTCACAATTCTCACATACAAATACTGTTTTCATAATTACTCTCCAAGATATTTTATTATTCCCCCGTATATAGAAAAAGCCAGTTTGTTTTGATATGCGCTGTCGTTCAAATTTTTTGCGTCTGTTGCGTTGGAAATAAACCCACACTCAACAAGCACTGCGGGTTTATAAGTGTTTTCAAGTATAAAAATTTTACCATCATCAGGCTTTACAGTTCTTTTGTTGTTTTCATCTATTAACAAAGATGCGGTTTGTATGCATTCAGCCAAATACAAACTTTCATCGTTGTTTTTTGAATAAAATGTTTGCAAACCATGGGCAGAGGGAGAATCAAATTTATTCATATGAATGCTTACAAAAATGCATTCACCTTCGTTTTCCAAAAAGGAAAGCCTACTTTCAAGATCCTGCCTCTTATATCCTTCTCCGTAAGAAGTATCGTTTGGTAAAGCATCTATGCTTCTTGTAAGCAACACTTTATATCCGGATAATTCCAGATAATTTTTTAATTTCAATGATACAGATAGATTTAAGTCTTTTTCTATAAGGTTGTTTGCTATCGCACCGGGGTCAACGCCACCATGACCCGGATCGATCACTATTGTTATAGGCTCTGACACATTTAAATTTGACACAGGCAAATCGTTGTCTTTGCCTACAGGTGAATACCCATACGAAGACGAAAATGCTAATATGCAAAAAAATGCAATAAATAGCACACACAGAATTAAAAAGGTTACAGCATAAACCGCTGCTTTTCTATATTTCACAAAACCACCCCGTCGAAAAATATATGACGGGGTGTAAAATATTATAACGTTATTTTTGTTTATTTTTCTGGTTTTTTGCGCCTTCACCCAACGTCGGCTTTATGCCGAATACCGTTTTTATTTGTTTATCTATAATACCCAATCTGTAACCCAAAAAATATGCTATTACTGCCGGCAACAGACACACAAGCTCACTCAAAAGCAGTGCAACTTCGTTAACTTGGTTGTTAAATGTATATACAATACCAAGATATGTTGCGTTACAAAAGAACACAACGATCGCCTTACAAACAGCACCTACAGAATTTAAAAATTCTACGCCAAGTCTGTTTAGCACTACGCTTACAGCCCAAATCGACCAAAACAGAATCGTCGGTATATATGCAAATAAAGCAACACGTGCACCGTGAAATGCTCTAAAGTTAAGCCTACCGTTAGAAATTCTATTTGAATCTCTAAAGCCTTCATCCCAAGCATTGTCGTAAAGCAACGCTACAAAAAAAAGTGCCGCAACTAACGATGCTATAATTAAAGCAACTTTACCGAACATAGGCATGGGCAAGCATACCATTACACCAAATATAGCCATAGCAATTTGGTTTAACAAAAACTTATTTATAAGCTTCATATTTTCAAAATAATAATTCTTTATTTTTTTAAACAACTTGATTTACCTACCTTCGTACATCAAACTTAGAAACCGGTAAAAATACACCCGTTCTTTTGTAATAATCAATCTGCATTTCATCCTTCAACTCAAGGTCTTCATTTCCTGCCAATGATTCGTTATGATGAGTAAGCTCATGCAATAATACCTCTTTTAGCTTTGACTTAAAATCATCGTCGTTTGCTGTTGACATTGCCTTTTTTATCGAGCCATAGTAAATGATTATATATCTTCCCATTTGACGGTTTTTCTTATATTCTCCCAAGGTATATAATCTGTTCGCCTTGTTGCTGTGTTTTACCTCGGGCACAATACATATGCCGCCGTTTAACTCTCTTAAAAGAGGCGCAGGTAAACTATCAACAATATCATCAAGATATTCAGCGGCATCTTCAAAGGACAACATATGCTAAACCTCCAAAAACAATCCGATGGGACAATGATCGCTCCCCATAACTTCTGGATAAATTGTAGCATCAATTACTTTATCTTTTATACTGTCAGACACCAAGAAATAGTCTATTCTCCAGCCAACATTATTTGCGCGCGCATTTGCACGGTATGACCACCATGTATAAGCGTCTCTTTTGTCCGGATATTTATATCTGTATGTATCAGTGAAGCCTGCTGAAAGCAAAGCAGAAAAACAACTGCGTTCTTCATATGAAAAACCGGGATTACCAACATTGCTTTTTGCATTTTTTAAGTCAATTTCTTTGTGCGCAACATTCAAATCGCCACACAATATAACTGGTTTAATTTTGCTTAAATCGGATAAATATATGCGCATATCTTCTTCGTATTGCATTCTGTATTCGATGCGCTTAAGCTCCGGTTGTGCGTTTGGAGAATACGAGGTAGCGATATAACAATTGTCATATTCTAAAGTTAACAGCCGTCCTTCATCGTTGTATTTTCCGTCAACACCCCGTAAAACAGCCAAAGGTTCCTCTTTTGCAAGAATCAATGTGCCTGAATAGCCTTTAGTTTCTGCGCTGTTCCAAAAGCTATGATAGCCGTCAAAGGAAAAGTCGGCTTGTTCCTGCATCATTTTTGTTTCTTGAATACAAAAGAAGTCGGCATTTTCTACTGTGAAAAAATCAAAGAAGCCTTTTTTTACACATGCTCGTAATCCGTTGACATTCCAAGAAATTAGTTTTAGCATATAAACCTCTTAATACTACAGTCCGTTTTCAACTTTATATGTATTATATTCAACCATCAATTCAGCCAATAGTTTTGTTATTGCTGTAAATTGATATTGGCTACGCGGGTCCTTCACACCGCTCCTACCACATAACACAACCAAAACATATTCATGTCCGTCAGCAAAAACAACCCCTGCGTCGTTAAAAGCTTTACCGCTCCAACCGGATTTGTGCGCGGCTTCGTATTGAGGTATTGAGCGCCAAATATAGTTATATTGAGCATGCATGTAGCGGTCAAAAAGCTTTGCGCCGCTTTCGCCTTCAAGGCTATAATAATAAATCTCACGCCAAGCGGCAGCCATTTCTTTTGCCGTAATATATCCCCAGTTAGAACCGGGAGCTATTATCTCGGAGCAACCTAAGGTTTTCATCATGTAATTGAAATTTGAAGCTCCCACCAATTCTTTTAACATGAGATATGCTTGGTTGTCACTAATACGAATCATATAATCCATCAGCGTTTCAACGCTAAAAGATGTTCCATATGAATAGTTTTGTACCTTACCCGTGCTGTTTGCCTGGAAATGGCGAGGTTGATAGCTTTTATACGTATCCCAAGAAATAATGCCTGCATCTATACATTTATTAACATATAACCCTACCGGCCCTTTGATTGAGCTTGCCGTTGCGATTTTTGTATCTTTTGAATACGCAAAGGTCATATTGGTGTCCAGCTCAATTAACATTATTGACTGTGCGTTTGCAAACGAATTAATTTGTGTTTTAAACTTTTGCGCTAATTCATCGCTCATTCTGAATTCTGTATTATATAGTTCAAGTCCGTCGCTTTCCCACGAAAGGTTGTAAGAAATTTCGGGGCCGTATATCACAAAAGATTGTGCAAGCAGTGGATCTATTTGGTCTTCCGAAGACTCTTCTCCACTTTCTTCATCGTCTGAACTTGCGTTTAAATCAGAAAGCTGCTCATCATCAGAGCTTTCTTGCTCACAGCTGTACTCTTCGCTTTCCAAGCCGGACTCTTCGCTCGAATTGCAATCATCTATACTATCACAACATGAATGTTCGACGCTTTCTTCATGTATATCAGAATCGTCGAAGCTTGTTGTTAAAGAGTATTCGTCTGATTCGTCTATAACCACGTCAGCGCTATCTTCAATTTCCGTACTTTCAAAAGTCAATATTACTTCTGACTCTTCATACGCGCTGTTAGTTTTCTCATTGTTGTTTTCCGAATCGCACGATACAAACGACAACAAAAGCGATATAATTACAAAAATGCAAATTTTTCTTTTTATATTCATACAGTTGTACTCTTTCGGCAACACTGCCATCATTCCTTAAAATATTTAAAATATACATAATCACTATAGATTTATAGTGTTTATTTGCGCTAAAAATGATTATATAACAAAACTCACTTTAAGTCAATACTTCTAAACGGACTTAATCTGTATTTACAAGCAATAATCCCGTGTGTCTGCAATTAAACACACGGGATTAAATAACTATTTTTCTTCTACTTTTGTTACGAACAAAGCTTTTGCATCTGCTTCCTTTTCGGCAAGCTCTGCTTTGCGATGATTGAAATACTTAACAGCTACTTGTTCAAACAATGCATAGGAAAGGACATCTTCATCTTGTATTGCATATTCGGAACAAGCCTTTTTAAGGTTTGCAAGCTCGGGCGCAAGAGAATCTGCAGGACGTGCGGTAATGGGCTTGTCATCACCAAGAATCTTTTGTACAAATTCCGGAGCAATAGGTGCGGGAGTCTTACCGTACTCACCCTTAACAACGCCCTTAAATTCTTTTGTTACCATCTTGTATCTTTCGCCCAATGTAACGTTAAGAACTGCTTGTGTACCTACGATTTGAGAAGTAGGAGTTACAAGGGGAGGATAACCCGCATCTGCTCTTACACGAGGAACTTCTTCAAGAACCTCAAGAAGCTTATCGGATTGTCCAGCTTGCTTCAATTGAGAAACGAGGTTAGAAAGCATACCGCCGGGAACTTGATAACGCAATGCGTTAACATCTACCTTAAGAACTGCAGGATCTATTAAACCGGAAGCAAGATATTCGTTTCTTAACTCGGAAAAGTATTTAGAAACAACATCAAGTTTGTCAAGGTCGAGGCCTGTGTCGTAAGGTGTACCTGCAAGCGTAGCAACGATAGGCTCCGTAGGAGGTTGAGAAGTACCCATTGCAAAGGGAGCAATAGCGGTATCAATGATATCAACCCCGGCTTCAATGGCCTTGAGTATAGTCATAGAAGCAAGACCGGTTGTATAGTGTGTATGTAACTCTAAAGGAAGGTTGCACTTTTCTTTGATTGTTTTTACAAGTTCATATGCATCATAAGGCTTAAGCAAACCGGCCATATCTTTTATACAGATTGAGTCAGCACCCATATCTGCCAACTGACATGCCAAATCAGCAAAAAACTCATTATTGTGAACAGGGCTTGTTGTATAGCTTAAAGCAGCTTGAAGATGCCCTTTTTCCTTTTTTGTCGCCTTGATAGCAGTTTTTAAGTTTCTTACATCGTTAAGTGCGTCAAATACACGGATTATGTCAATACCGTTAGCAATAGACTTTTGCACAAAATATTGAACTACATCATCAGAATAATGTCTGTAACCCAAAATGTTCTGACCGCGGAAAAGCATTTGAAGCTTTGTGTTTTTAACATTCTTGCGAATTGTACGCAATCTTTCCCAAGGATCTTCGTTCAAGAAACGAAGGCAAGAGTCAAAAGTTGCACCGCCCCATGCTTCAAGAGCATGATAACCAACGTTATCCAATGCTTTGAGTATGGGAATCATCTGTTCGGTTGTCATACGTGTGGCAGCCAACGATTGATGGGAGTCACGAAGGACCGTCTCTGTTATTTTAATTTTTGCCATACTATTACTCCTTTAAACCTTATGCAATTACAAGGATAAGATCACCAGCGTTAAGCATAGCACCTTCGGAAGCAACAACAGAAGCAACTGTGCCACTATAGGGGGAACGAATTTCGTTTTCCATCTTCATAGCTTCGATAACGCAAAGCAAATCACCCTCTGCAACGGTAGTGCCTTGTTTTGCAACAACCTTAAGCAATGTACCAGGCAACGGAGAGGTAACTTTGTTGCCATCAGCAGGTGCAGCTGTAGGAGCCGCTGCGGGAGCGGGAGCTGCTGCAGG
>JAZUQW010000165.1:0-10224 GCA_045605905.1 Eubacteriales bacterium | reverse complement strand
GGGCGCTTCTATAGGTCCGTACATAATGGGTTGGGCGGTTTCTGCCAATAAGGGTTGGCGTTTCGGCTATGGGGCGGTTGCCTGTATACAGGCGGTCATCTCCTTTGTTCTGTTCATATCTCTTCCTTTTTGGAAAAAAAGAAAAGCAGCAAATAGTTCTGCCAACGAGGATCACGAAGCACCTATAGGCATAAAAGGTGCATTGAAAATAAAGGGCGTAAAAGCTATGCTTATTGCTTTTTTTGCCTACTGCGGTTTTGAAACTACAGCAGGGCTGTGGGCAAGCAGCTATTTGGTGAACCATAAAGGCATATCTCCTAATACAGCAGCAAGCTTCGCGTCGCTTTTCTATCTGGGGATAACCGCGGGCCGTTTTTTGTGCGGTTTTATTGCTGACCGAGTGGGCGATAAGAATATGATAAGAGCAGGCATTGCAGTAATAAGCTTTGGCGTAGTCCTTGTTGCCTTGCCTTTAAAGCTTTACTTGTTTGCGCTTGTGGGGTTACTTGTGGTGGGAATAGGTGCAGCGCCCGTTTATCCTTCAATAATCCACGCAACACCAAGCAATTTTGGCAAAGAAAATTCCCACGCGGTGGTGGGTATACAAATGGCAAGCGCTTATTGCGGCAGTGTGTTGGGCCCGCCGATTTTCGGAATATTGGCACAGTATGCAGGTGTTTTTCTATACCCTTACTATATGGCATTGTTTATAGTTCTTATGTTGATAATGACAGAACGCGTCAATTCTGTAAACAATAAAGATATGATAAGTAATTATTGACCGAATTAATAGTATAAGGTGTTGCTTTTTGTGTCGTTTTCGTGCTATAATACAACAAATTCAAATCGTTAACAAATTAAAGTGTATTAGTTTATTGATTTGGCCTTTTTGTCAATTGACTTTAGTATAAAAATGGGGCGCCCTGCATATATTTGCAGGACAGCCCATTTCTTTGCACATCACATATACTGTTATAGGGGGCGCTTATGACCACGTTTTTTGACAGCCTTTTAAATTTTGAAAAAGACCTTAATCTGCTTACGGTGGTATTAAGAATTGTTCTTGCAGTTCTGTTTGGCGGTGTTATAGGCATAGAGAGAGGTAAGCACGGCAGTCAAGCTGGACTGCGTACTCACATACTCGTTTGTCTTGGCGGCACCATGACCGCTCTCGTTGGTGTTTACAGTACTCAACTATTGGGCTTTGGCGGCGACCCTTTTCGAATCGCCGCACAGGTGGTTTCCGGCATAGGCTTTCTCGGCGCGGGAATGATAGTTGTTAAAAATGACAAAATGATAACCGGTCTGACCACCGCAGCCATAATGTGGACCACTGCAATCATCGGTATAGCTTTGGGCATCGGTTTTTACAGCGGTGCGTTTTTGGCAATGCTTGCATGCGTGTTCACTGCCGCAGTGTTGACTCGTATAGAGCATAAAAGAAAAAAGACAATGCGCATTTACATAGAGGTTAATGAGCTTTCGCTACTGGAGAGTATAGCCGATAAGATAAAGAGCCTGTTACCTGTGGATGCGTATGTAGAGGTAACGGCTCCCAAAAGCGGCACGGCAGGCAATATGGGTATAGTTGTTATCTCTGCGCGCATAGCCGATGAAGATGCATTTAAAAGCCAAATCAAAGCCCACGGCGGAATTCATTTTATAATAGTAGAATAAGGGGACAAGCTCCAAAAGAGTAGAAACAAAGTTTTTGCATTAGACTGCACAAAGGTATATAGTACGAAAAAACAAAATGTCATTGCTATAAAAAAGGTCGGGGACACGTCCCCGACCTCAGACCGCTGACAAAGGCACAGAACACGAAAAAAGAAAATACGGTTACTATAAAGTAAAAATTTCGGAGAAAAGTTCTCCGGAATTTTTGTATATTTTTATATTTTTTCGTTCAAAACGAACCTCGGCTCGCAGTAGCAATCTACAGTTTTCGCCTCGGTTCGTCTTGTCTGTATCCTTTCTCAACGCTCTGCCAAGCTGATGACAAGGTTTGTCGTCAGCTTGAGGTCGGGGACACGTCCCCGACCTCTTTTGTGTTAAACTATTCTTTATCCAAACAAGAAAAACAAAAGATATAAAATCATATACAGTATACACAAAGCACATATAACCACCAGCATAGGCACAAACATCATCCTCATAGCTCCAAAAAAGGTCTGTGCTTGTCCTTTAAGGCTTCCTTTGGAATGACTGCCCGTATACTCTATTTTAGGTTTTGCGCTTAATTTAGACATGTCGGCAATACTGCTGCCGTCATCATAGTATACAACTTTTTCCTTCTTTTTCTTTTTACCCATACTTTACTCTCCTTCAAGTAAATGGCAGGCCGCAAAATGACCGTTACCGTAGTCCTTGTATTCAGGCGCCTCCTGTGAGCAAATGGGTTTTGCATAAGGGCAACGTGTATGGAAACGGCAACCGGAGGGCGGATTTGCAGGGGAGGGGATATCGCCTTTAAGTACCATTCTTTGCATCTTCACGTCGGGGTCGGGGTAAGGTATTGCAGAAAACAGCGCCTGTGTATAGGGATGCAAGGGTTTTGCAAAAATATCGTCCTTGCTGCCATACTCCACAATACTGCCAAGGTACATAACGCCTATCTTATCGGATATAAATTTTACAACCGACAAATCGTGGGATATAAACAAATATGTTAAATTCATATCCCTTTGCAGGCTTTTAAGCAGATTAATTATCTGTGCCTGAATGGAAACATCCAATGCCGAAACAGGCTCATCACATATAACCAGCTCGGGTTTAACGGAAAGCGCGCGTGCAATGCATATACGTTGGCGCTGACCGCCTGAAAACTCGTGAGGATATCTTTCGTAATAATAATCCCTAAGACCGCACTTTTCCATAAGATCCAATACATAGGATTTTATTTCATTTTTCGGTACAATGCTGTGAACCTGCACAGGCTCCGAAAGTATGCCGCCAACAGTGCTTCTGGGTGGCAGGGAAGAGTAGGGGTCTTGGAAGATGATCTGCATTTTTTTGCGAATCTCACGCATCTGTGACGGCTTAAGCATTGTAATATCTTCGCCGTTAAATAATATTTGACCGCCTGTTGGCTCGTGCAATTTAAGAATCGTTCTGCCCATGGTGGTCTTTCCGCAGCCTGACTCACCAACAATGCCCAAGGTTTCGCCGCGCTTAAGCTTAAAGGATACGTTATCCACCGCCACAAGCTCTGACAGCACTTCGCCTGTTATGGATTTTTTCAACGGAAAGCCTTTTCTTAAGTTACGTACCTCTAATATTATATCATCATCGGGTTTGTTGATATTCAATGTTTTTTCTTCTGTCATTGATTATTACCTCCCGAATAAAGATGACACGCTACATAGTGGGTGGGGCTGACTTGGACCATAGGCGGATAATCGCCGCCGCATTTCGCTGTACAGCGAGAGCATCTTTCTTTAAAATAGCAATGGTCGGGCATATTTATGGGGTTAGGAACATTGCCGGGGATATTGTAAAGAGTGTCGCTGTCGGAATCTAAAGTGGGCTTTGACTTTTGTAAACCGACGGTGTAGGGATGCATAGGCTTGTGGAATATTTCCTCAACCGTACCTTTTTCTATAACTCTGCCCGCGTACATTACCACAACGTAATCCGCCATTTCGGCGATTATGCCGAGGTCGTGGGTTATAAGCAGAATCGATCCGTCTATTTTGGTCTTTAAGTCTCTTAACAGGTCCAATATCTGTGCTTGTATGGTAACGTCAAGGGCGGTGGTAGGTTCGTCCGCAATAATAAGACGTGGGTTGCTTACCAAAGCCATTGCTATCATAACACGTTGACGCATACCGCCTGAAAGCTCGTGAGGAAAAGCATTATAAACACGTTCCGGCATTGCAATACCTACAAGGTTAAGCATTTCCATAGACTTTTCCTTTGCGCTTTCCTTGGTCGCTTCCGGGTTATGTATAAAGCTAACCTCGTCTAACTGTTGACCTATGGTAAAAACGGGGTTAAGAGATGTCATAGGCTCTTGGAAGATCATTGCAATTTCTTTGCCGCGTATACGGTGAATCTCGTGTATGGGCATTTTTGCAATGTCGTATATCTTTTTTGAATTGCCGTCTAAAGTGGCAAAACGAATATCGCCCGAGCATATCTGACCCTGCGGTCCTTGAATCAAGCGCATAACAGACATACTTGTAACGGATTTCCCGCAGCCCGATTCACCAACCACACCCACGGTTGCGTTTCTCGGAACATCAAAGGATACGCCGTTAACAGCCTTTACAACACCTTGCTCTGTAAAGAAATAGGTGTGCAGGTCTTCTATTTCCAAAATATTGTTATTATCCCGTAGTTGGGTAAGAAATTCGGCTTCGTCTGCGCGGCGGTTTTTGTACTTCTCAAGCCGCTTAATCTCCTTGGCGTTGGCCTTGGCGATGGCGCGTACTTCTTTACCCGTCAAATACCCCTTGG
The DNA here is from genome assembly GCA_045605905.1 of Eubacteriales bacterium. Taxonomy (GTDB): domain Bacteria; phylum Bacillota; class Clostridia; order Oscillospirales; family CAG-382; genus SIG636. The sequence goes on along the minus strand of JAZUQW010000165.1, from coordinate 5,766 downwards.
GCTTGGAGCTTTGGGATGTATTGTTTTTTTCGTTTTTCATCTTTTATCTCCTTGCCTTCGGGTCAAGCGCGTCGCGCAGACCGTCACCCACAAAGTTAAAGCCTAAAACGGCAATAACGATGCAAACGCCTGCGGGCACCCAAATATTTAAGTAGTTTTGCATTATGTCCATATCCTTGGATATTATCTCGATCATAGTACCCCAAGCGGCATAGGGCGGCTGTACGCCTAAGCCCAAGTACGAAAGTGTTGCTTCGTAAAGGATCATACTACCCAAGCTAAGGCTCATTTGAACTATAAGCTGGGGCATAACGTTGGGAACCAAATGCTTAAATATCTTACGGGCTGTGGAATACCCCATAGCCTCTGCCGCAACCATATACTCCTGCTCTCTCAAAGAGAGTATCTGACCCCTTACAAGTCTTGCCGTGCCCGGCCAAGAAAAGAGGGTAAGGTATATCATCAGCAGATAGATTATGTATTTTTTGTCGATATCAGAAGCGGAAAGTATTGTGCTTATAATAAGCAAGATCGGTATACCCGGCAAGCAAATAAGAATATCGCATATTCTCATTATTATGTTATCCACAATGCCGCCGAAATAACCTGCAATACCGCCAAGGACTGTACCGAGTATGGTAATAACAAATACTGCAATAAAGCTAACGGTAAGGGATATTCTGCCACCGTACATAAGCCTTACAAAAATGTCATAGCCTTGGTTATCGGTACCTAAAAGGTGCTCACTTGAGGAGGGCGCAAAGGAGTTATCCTTTTGCCACGTCTCTCTAACCTGCTTAACGGTGTAGTCAACGCCGTCAACTGTGTAGGTGCTTTCTTCCACGGTATAAACTATTCTGCCGCTTTCATCCAGCTCGGTCTCACCCCACTTATCATAAATAAGGGGACCGAAAAAGCTGAATATAAACAGGCCTATAACCATTATAAGACCTACAATACTGAGCTTGGAGCGGAAAAATCTGCGTACCACCATACGGGTGGGGGACATAAGACGCAAATTTTTATCCAAAGGGGCTTCTGTGTCTGCCGCTTCGTTTTGGAGATTCTTGTTGTTTTGCTCGTCCATATTACGCCTCCTCACTCTAATTTAACTCTCGGGTCTACAATTGCGTACATTAGGTCTGCCAAAAGAACACCTAAAACGCTAAGCAATGCCAAAAACATATTGTAGCCCATAATAAACGGAATGTCGCCGCGGTTCATAGCATCTAAAGCTACTTTACCTATACCGGGCAAGTCAAATACCTGTTCAGTAATAATAGCACCGGAAAACAGTGAGGGTAAAAGCCCTGCCAAAGAGGTTACCAAGGGGATTAATGTGTTACGAAAAGCGTGTTTGTTAATAACCTTGCTTTCTTTAAGCCCCTTTGCTCTGGCTGTTCGGATATAGTCAGAGTTCATAACCTCAAGCATAGTTGTGCGGGTCATTCTCATTCTTGCACCTATGCTTAATATTACTATGGTAAGGATGGGTATAAATGCATGGCTTATGTACTGCCCCCACATCCCAAGCTTGGTGTAGTCAGAGGTTGCATCCACCAAGCCCGAGGCGGGGAACCACCCCAGCCTCAAGGCAAAGAACTCTTTAAGTATCTGCCCAAAGAAGAAGGAGGGCAGAGAAATACCTATCATTACAAGTACGGTAACCACATAGTCACGAAGCTTGTATTGGTGGGTAGCTGCGGTAATTCCCAAGGGAATCGCTATCATAAACTCAAATACAGTAGCGATAAGCGCTATAAGGAAGGATACACCCATATGCTCGACTATAACATCGGCAACGGGCACGGCGTGAACAAAGCTTTTACCTAAATCAAAGCGTGCCAACGCCCCCAACCAATTAAAGTAACCAGAAAAGATCCCTTTTATGCTGTTATCGCCAAGACCGTAGGTTTCATAAAGTGCGTCTACGGTATCTTCGCTTACCGTTGCGCCGCCTTGGTTTATTGCATTGATCTTATCCTGAACAAAGTCAACGGGCATAAGTCTGATAAGAAAATATATTATCATCGATACGCCAAGCAGGATAAGCAGGGCAAGCCCTAATCGTTTAAGAATATATTTCAGCATAAATACACTCCTGAATCAAGTGAATTAAGAAGCGAATTCAATCTCCCAAATACGGTCAAGAGGAGAAGAATAGGGGTTGATGTTGTCGGGCAAGCTGTCAGAGCTTATAACTTTAGAGTTGTAAGCATACAAAACATCGCGCTGGTAAACAGGAAGCTCTACTGCCAAGTCAAGTATAAGCCCCATAGCTTCTTCGTAAATAGCGGTACGTTCTGCAATATCGTTGGTAGAACGTGCATCTTCTATAAGCTTGCTAAGCTCATCAAGTGTTGTAAGCTCATAAGCAGTGCCGCTGTTCTTGATATAATCATAGCCCCAAGCTTTTGTGCTGGTTGCGGTGGAGTTTTTGTGGTAAACCTGATAAAGGTCAGGGTCAAGAGCAGAGGACCAAGCAGCAGCCCAAACTTCAAGCGAGCCTGTGTTTATCTTTGTAAGTGCCTGGATGTCACAAACAACGTCTATATCCCAGCCGAGGCTTTCGAGAAGAGTTTCTGCATCTCTGAAAACTTTGTAGGTGGGGTGGTCTTGAAGGTTTGCGCCTGCAATTGTAAAGGTAACCTTAAGACTGCTGTCGCCTGCGCTAACACCTGCCTGTTGCATATAGTTGGTGATATTTGCCTTTGCAATTTCTTCGTTCCAAGTGCCAAGTTGAGGATAATCCTTGCCGTTGTCATCAATAAAGTCGCCGTTGTCGTCTTTAGGATAAGCCCAGCTTACCTTGGACATGGGCCAAAAGATTCTGTCAGCAGTACCTGCACGGTAGTAGTCCAAAGCAAGGGTGGTGTTCATTGCGCACATAATTGCCTGGCGCAAGTAAATGTTGTTAATCTTCTTTGCGTTTATGCCGATATAACCGTAACCCAATTGGTCGGTGGTTATGGTAACCATACCTTTGCTTTTAAGTTCGGTAAGCTTGTCATAATTATTGGTGGTAAGGGAAGGGGAGATATAGTGAACGTCGCCTGTTTCCAAAGCGGAAATAGCGTTGTTAGAGCTTACTATCTTGTAACGTATCTTTTCTATCTTTGCGTTTTCAATACTTTCACCAACGGTATTAAAGTTGGTGTTGGCCTTGAAGTAAACTACGTTGTCCTTGTAGAAATCGCTTTGACCGGGCTTGTCACTGTTATCGCTGTCGGTAACCTTGTAGGAGCCGGCGCCCATGGGAAGCTTAATGTTTCTGGTAGATTGAACGATTTCAGTCATAAAACTGAAGCTTGCGTATTCAACACCAAACTTGCTGTTGGCAATATCAACGCCTACAGAGCTGCCTTCGCCGTAGTAGTGTTGGGGCGCAACGGGAATAGCAAAGTTCCATATAGCCTTGGGGTCAACGCCCTCAATGGTTACTTGAAGTACGTCATATTCGTCTGCGTTGGTAACAGTACCGTCATCGTTGTGACCGGAAGCTACGGTGTATTCGGTGCCGTTAACGGTAATCTTACTGCCTGCGGCATCGGTGTGACCTAAAGAAACAATACCTTCAATGTCTTTAATTAAAAGCTCGCCGTCTTTAGCGTTTTCTTTAAGAATAACCTCTTTTGCTTTTGCGGTATATTCGTTAAGCAATGTAGTGGAGGTTGCCCAATAAAGAAGTATTTCGTCAAGTGCAGACTGAATTTTGCTGGTGTATACGTAGTTAATTGCTTCTTCCTTGGTGCTTACATTAGAGTAATTCTTGGTAAGGCTTTCAAACTTTGTCTTGTCGTCCTTGCCGTCCTCGCCCTTTTCGTACTTAACGCTTACAAAGCCTTCGGAATACATAAAGCAGAATATTTCATCATTAAACTCTTCGTAGTTAGAGTAAGGAGCATCTACATAAGATTCCTGTGCGTTGGCATAGTCAGATTCAAGCTCTTCCTTAAACAGCTTAAGCGCGTATTCGTAATCTGCAAGCAGATTTGCGCTTGTAACGTCTTCAGCTTTGTTGGAGATTGCGGATTTGTAGCCGGAGCTTACAGACCAAGAATTGATTGCTTCCACCATTTCGTCATAGCTAACCTCGCTGGTGGAGGAGTTCTTGCGCAATGAAATATAAAGGTTAATAAGTTCGTAAAGTCTTGCTTCTGCTCTGCTTGTTGCTTGGGAAGCTATAAGCTCGTCCCCGCTGCCTGTATTAGAGCTTACTGTCTGTGTTCTGTATTCGGTTAGACCCTTTATCTTGGTGGAGTAAAGAGTGTTAGAGCCTGTATAAACAGGGTCAAGGTAAACATAAAGGTTAAAAAGTACATCTTCCATTGTCAAAGGATGACCGTCGGAGAAAAGTATGCCGTTTTTAAGAACAAAGTTATAGGTAACGCTGCCGTCATCGTTGTTAACTATTTCATAATCCTTTACAACAACAGCTTCGTCGTCGCCGTAAGCAACCTTAACTTCGCCGTCTTCGAATGTAGAAGAAAGCATACCGATTTGTGTCATACTTACTATTGTGCCGTCTGCCGCGGAGGTAGAAAAGAAGGGGTTAAACAAACCGTCCAATTGGTCGATCATTATAACCAAAGCGTTGGGAGTATTAGCAGAACCGCCGCCGTTGCCACCTGCGCTTTCGGTCTTGTCGCCGTCTTTGCCACCGTTGCTTTCAGCACTGCCGCAAGCCGCAAGGCTTATCAGCATAGCGAAGCAAAGAATAAGGGATAATAGTTTTTTCATTTTTCTGCTCCTTTATTTGTTGTTTTAATTATTGCCGTTAAATTTTAAATACTTTGCTTTTTACATAGAAGATTCTTCATCCGAAGATTCTTCCCTTGAAGCATCGTCAAAGTATTCATCATCGGGTATACTTTCTTCACTTGAAAGCTCTTGGTCGGGAATATTCTCCTCGCCAAAGATCAATTCAACTTCAGATCCGTTTGTTACAATTCTGTAATTGGGTATGCCGCCTTCTGTAGACGTACAGCTTATGCCCGAATAATCAATATCCACATTGCGGCTACCGCAAACAAGGTCAATGTCATAGCTGGTTGAGATAAAGAATATATCATGGGCAAAGGCCAATGTACCGTTTGTTATGCTTACATTTTCAATAATCGGCTTAACGGTTTCGCCTTCTGCTTCTTTCTCGCTGACAGTGCCTGCAAACAAGCCGTATTTTGTATCGGTGGTACGTGTGCCCTTCATAATGGTAAGGCTTACGTTATCAAACTTTATGTTGCGTATCGAGGCGGTCTCTTCAATACGACCGAACAAGCCGTAATTTGCCTTGTCATTGCTGTTGCAATCAATGTTTACATTGCTTATTGTGTGACCGTTCCCTTCAATGCTGCCGCTGAATATGCCGGATACAAGAGCATCGGGCCATAACTTGTTGGTAAAGTCCAAATCGGCATAAAGTGTGTAATTGCCTGCAGGTGAGTAATTTTTAATAAACTGGTCGGCATTGTATATGTGATACTCTTTAACATTTGTGGTCTCAACATACACATTCATAGAGCTTTCGCCCTGTATCTTGCCCGTTTCGGCATCTACATTACCCACGTGGAAAAAGCTGTCGCCGGTAAGCAATTCTTTGCCGTTTTCCCCGTCTACATAGGCCGCTTTGAAACTTAAGCCTTTCCTTTCGGGTATATCACCCCAATTGAGTGTAGCCTCACCGTCTACCCAATGGGGTAGCATAAACTCTGTGCCGTTAGAGGGATTAAACTCTTTTACATAGTACGGTTCTGCCCCTTCTTCCCC
>JAZUQW010000164.1:0-3522 GCA_045605905.1 Eubacteriales bacterium | reverse complement strand
TCAAAACGAACCTCGGCTCACAGTACCAAGTACAGCTCTCGCCTCGGTTCGTCTTGTCTGCACTCTTTCTCAACAGTCTGCCAGGTTGATGACAAGGTTTGTCATCAACCTGAGGGCTTATCCCAAACGGGATAAGCCCTCTTTGTATTACAAACAGCCTTTTGCGCCAAACTGCTTGAAATTAATGCGCTTTTGTGATAGCATATCCACGTAAAACAGCATTGAAGAAAGAAGGTAACACCTTATGATAAAGGTTGACAGCCATAACCATAGCACCTACTCCCACGACGCGGTCTGCAGTACACACGCTCTTTGCAAGGGTGCTGTCGCATCAGGCCTTACGGGTATAGTTATCTCCGACCATGCCGATGTGCAGGACTACAAGGATATCAGAAGTATGTTGCATATTGTTTCCTCTGTGGGCGATGCCCGCCGTGCGGCGGCAGAGTTTGAGGGCAAGCTTCAGGTCTTTGCAGGTGTAGAGTTTGGCGAGGCGGTGTGGAATCCCGCTGTTGCCGACGAGCTGATCTCGATAATACAGCCGGATGCGGTCTTAAGCTCTGTTCACGCGGTGCGCTTTGGTGAGCATACCGAAAGCTTTAGTCGGCTTGATTTTACCCATTGGACAGACGAGACGCTGCATGGCTATATGGTGCAGTACTTTACCGATATGCAAGAGATGATAGAAAGGGTGGATATGGATATACTGCCCCACTTAAGCAACCCTTTAAAGTATATCAACGGAAAATACAATAAAGGGGTAAGCCTTAAACCGTATTCCGCCGCCATAGACAAAATACTTAAAACCGTTATAGAAAAGCAAATAGCGCTGGAGCTGAACCTCGCCCTTATCGGCACCCGCTACAGCGAGCTTATGCCCACTGCCGACGTGCTATGCCGTTATAAAGAGCTGGGCGGCAGTCTTGTGACCCTTGGCTCTGATGCCCACGTGGAGACCCGCGTTGGAGTAAACTTTGATTTTGGTATAAAAACTCTTTGGGACTGTGGCTTTACAAGCTATAACTATTATAAGGACAGAAAATGCCACACAGTAAAAATAGGAGAGTAATATGTTTTGCACCCAAAAGGGAGCCTGCTTGCTTCAAGCCCATCGGGGTGTAAGTACCGAGCATCCCGAAAACACACTGTCGGCGTTTTGGGCGGCGGTAGAGCAGGGCTATGACATAATAGAGCTTGACCCCAACGTAACTGCCGATGGCGTAGCGGTAGTGCTTCACGATAATACCGTTAACCGCACCGCAAGACAAGCCGACGGAACACCCCTTGCAGAGCCCACCCCGATACGCGCTTTAAGCTACAGCCAAGCGGCAAAGCTTGATTTTGGCGGCTATTTTTCACCTCGCTTTAAAGGGGAACCCTTGCCAACCTTAACGCAGGTGTTGCAGCTTTCTGCCGAAACGGGCGTAAAACTAAAGCTGGATAACAAAATCCAAAGCTTTACGGCAGAGGAAAAGGCGATAATATTCAATACGGTTGCCGCCCATCCCGCTTGTAAAAATGTAGGCTTTACTTGCTCGTCTCTTGATTATCTAAAGCAGGTGGCAACACTTTTCCCGAATAATCCTTTGCATTATGACGGAGCGCCAACGGAATCGTACTTTCAAACAGTAAAAAGTCTTACCCGCGCCCCTTTGACTGTTTGGTTGCGATATGATAACGCACATACGGCGTGGAGCGCTCTTCCGTCCGCAAGCCCCGAGCTTTGCAAAACCGCAAAGCGCTACGGAAGCCTTGGGCTGTGGTTGCTTTCCACGGAAGACGAAGCGACCCGCGCGGTAGATTTCTTCGGCACAGATGTGATAGAAACCACAGGCGCGATAAAACCGCGCCGCTAAATAAAAAGAAAATGCGCCTCTCCCCAAGTTCGCAAAAAGATAAAAGGCGCGGCACAGGGCTAAAATTTAAGCGAGACAGCCAAAAGTTTCTGTTGCATACAAATCAGCAAAAGATTGACACCTTCTTGGGAACCAAAATAAAATAACGGTAGGTATATGTTTTCAACATAACCTACCGTCAGACCGCTGACAAAGGCACAGAGCACGAAAAAAGAAAATACGGTTACTATAAAGTAAAAATTTCGGAGAAAAGTTCTCCGAAATTTTTGTATATTTTTATATTTTTCGTTCAAAACGAACCTCGGCTCACAGTAGCAATCTACAGTTTTCGCCTCGGTTCGTCTTGTCTGTATCCTTTCTCAACTCTCTGTCAAGCTGATGACAAGGTTTGTCATCAACTTGACGGTAGGTATATGTTTTCAACATAACCTACCGTACTTTTCTGTTTCAAAGATTTTATCATAAGAGGTATTTAATATTTGTTTTAATAAAATGATCTCATCAGGGTATAAATGACGTTGTCCCGCCTCGATTTTTGCAACCGCGCTTCTTGTTATATCACAACCCGCCAGTTGAAGTTTAGCAGACAGTGTCTCCTGGGTCATGCCGGCCTTTAACCTTAACTTGCGTATGTTTTTGCCTATTATCTTTTCGATTTTTGCGTTCATTGCACACCACCTTTGCACCCGAACAAGAACAAAACCACTTGACAATATTATAATTTGATGCTATTCTGATTTTGCTCCGATATAGGTGCAAATATATTAATAGGACAAAAATATTATGACGGTTACTTTCTTTGGTCACAGAACTATTGTGGGCGCTGTGGAGCAAAAACTGAAGCGCGTAATTATCAAGCTTATAGAAGAAAACAGCGCAGATAACTTTTATATAGGCAATAACGGAGAGTTTGATAAAGCAGCGAAGAATGTTTTAAAGGAAGCAAAAATCAAATACCCTCACATAAAATATGCCGTCGTTCTTGCGTATGTTCCTTCGAAAAAGAGCGGCACGGAAGAGGAGGCAGACACGATTGTTCCGGAAGATATCGAGTCGGTGTTGCCGAAATACGCAATATGTGCAAGAAACAAATGGATGCTGTTGCATTCCGATACGGTTGTTACTTATGTGGTGGCAAAAACAGGCGGCGCAGCACGTTTTAAATCTGTTGCTGAAAAGATGGGCAAGAATATGGTTGACATCTGTACACAAACAGAATCCGCCGATTAGAGGACAAAATAGAACGGTAGGTATATGTTTTCAACATAACCTACCGTCAGACCGCTGACAAAGGCACAGAGCACGAAAAATAATAGAATACAGTTGCTCTAAAGTAGAAAATCCAGGGAGGACATCCCTGGATTTTCTGCAATTTATTGTTTTTTCGTTCAAAACGAACCTCGGCTCACAGTAGCAATCTACAGTTTTCGCCTCGGTTCGTCTTGTCTGTATCCTTTCTCAACGCTCTGTCAAGCTGATGACAAGGTTTGTCATCAGCTTGAGGGCTGACCTTGCGGTCAGCCCCTTGTACTATTCGATAAATTGGAAATTGCTCAATTATTATCAGCAATCCATTTCTTTGACCAATCAAACAAAGTTTCTGACATCAAGTTGAAGTCTACCGTTCCGCCATTTTTCAAATCAAGAAATGTATCAACGATAACCC
>JAZUQW010000163.1:0-3187 GCA_045605905.1 Eubacteriales bacterium | reverse complement strand
GTATTGTCTTCCTAAGCCCGCTTGGCCTCCGACTTGATAACATTGTGGGTGAAGAAGAAAATTTGCTCATTCTTGCTACCGAAATAGGCCTTTATGAAGTTTCCGCTATTGCGGATATGTATGGCGGCGTTGCCACGCTTGCCCACATCGATAGGCATTCGAATGGTGTTTTAGGTGTTCTTGGTAACATAGATGAAGATATGGGTTTTCACAGAGCTGAAATTACACCAAATGCATCGGAAGAGCAGTATAAAACACGTTTCCCTTTTTTGAATTTCGTAAAGAGTTCTGACGCGCATGACCTTTTGACGATTGCTGAAGCTTGGAAATGTTCTGTAATAAACGTTAAGGAACGCAACCGTAATTCTGTATTTAATTATTTAAACACAAGATAATAGTAAAACATAGCAAAAAACACCTGTATAAAGGGCGAAAAAAGTAAAAAATAGTTGCTTTTGAATATTGACGGTCGCTCATATATATGGTATAATAAATCGGTTAGAAAAAAGCAAAAATTCAATATAAACGCTTTAAGGAGGTTTTAACACCAATGAAGAACAAGCTCGAGACATTGCCCTTTAAGGGTACACCTGAGCAGAAAGAACAGCTTTGTGCAATAATTAAAGAGTACAAAGATGTTCCCGGCGCACTTGTTCAAGTGCTTAAGAAGGCACAAGAGATTTACGGCTACCTGCCCCTTGAGGTTCAGATCGATGTAGCTGAAGGTCTTGATGTTCCGTTGGAAGAGGTATACGGCGTTGTTACGTTTTATTCCTTCTTTTCCATTAATCCCAAAGGTGATTACAAGATTTCTGTATGCCTTGGTACTGCTTGCTACGTTAAGGGTGCAGGTGACTTGTACGATGCGCTTCAGAAAAAATTGGGTATTTCCGGCGGCGGTTGTACTCCCGATGGTAAGTTTTCTTTGGAAGCATGCCGTTGCGTAGGTGCTTGCGGTTTGGCTCCTGTTATTACTATCAACGATGACGTTTACGGCAGATTAGTCGTTAAGGATTTGGACGATATTCTTGCTAAATATTAAGCTATGCATGAACTTTCTTTGAATGTTTTGGATGTGGCGCAAAACTCTGTTTCCGCAGGTGCCAGTCTTATTGAGATTTCTGTGATTGAAAACACGGCGGAATCTAGTATGGTTATATCAATAAAAGATGACGGATGCGGAATGGACGAAACCACTGTAAAGAATGTGTGTGACCCTTTTTATACCACAAGAACAACCCGTAAAGTTGGATTGGGCCTTCCGTTTTTAAAACAGACCGCAGAACAGACGGGCGGTATGTTTTTGATAAAGTCAGAGGTTGGCAAGGGTACCTTGGTTCGAGCGGAGTACAAGACCGACAGCATTGACTGTATGCCGTTGGGCGATATTTGTTCGACCGTCACTTGCCTTGTAACTTTGAACCCTAATATCGATTTTCAGTTTACTTCTGTAAAGGACGATAAAAGGTTTGTTTTTACTACTAAAGAAGTGAAGGAAATTTTAGGGGATGGTATATCACTTAAGGAACCCGAGGTTGCCGCATTTATTGAGGACTATCTCAAAGAAAACTCTAATCATTGAACAATACTGAAAGGAAAATAATTTAATGAAAAGCTTGGAAGAACTCAAGGCTCTCAAAGCCAAGATGCAAGATAAAATGGGCATCAGAAACGACGACACTGCTTCTGCAAGAGTTGTTATTGGTATGGCAACCTGCGGTATAGCAGCCGGTGCAAAGCACGTTATGAAAGCGTTTAGTGATGAAATTGCAAAGCGCGGTCTTACAAACGTAGCAGTGTCCCAAACCGGTTGTATCGGTATATGTCAGTATGAACCTGTAGTAGAGGTTTATGTTGGTAACGAAGAAAAGGTTACTTACGTAAAGATGACCCCTGAAAAAGTTGCAAGAGTAGTAAACGATCACCTCGTTAACGGCAACGTTGTTTCCGAATACACAATCGGTGAGTCTAAATTATAAGGAGGAGCGAAAGAATGTATCGTTCACATATACTTATCTGCGGCGGTACCGGTTGTACTGCTTCCGGCAGTGGCGCAGTTATTTCAGCGCTCGAAGCTGAACTCAAAAAGAACTCCCTTGAAGAAGAAATTAAAATAATTAAAACCGGCTGTTTTGGTCTTTGTGCAGTTGGTCCCATAATGATAGTTTATCCTGAAGGTTGTTTCTATTCTGCCGTAAAGCCTGAAGATATGGAAGAAATCGTTAATGAACACCTTATAAAGGGTAGACCTGTTAAGAGATTGCTTTATAAAGAAACCGTTACTGAAAATTCCATTAAATCTCTTAACCATACAGATTTTTATCGCAAGCAAAAGAGAGTTGCTTTGCGTAACTGTGGCGTTATTAACCCCGAAGTTATTGATGAATACATAGCATATGATGGTTATGCAGCTTTGGGTAAGTGCCTCGATGAATATACTCCTGAACAGGTTATTGATATCATTTTGGCAAGCGGTCTCCGCGGCAGAGGCGGCGCCGGCTTCCCCACAGGCCTTAAGTGGAAGTTTGCTGCTGCAAACAAGGCTGATCAAAAATATGTTTGCTGTAACGCAGACGAAGGCGACCCCGGTGCTTTTATGGACCGTTCCATTTTGGAAGGCGACCCCCATGCAGTGCTTGAAGCTATGGCAATTGCGGGTTATGCAATCGGTGCGAGCCAAGGTTATATTTATATAAGAGCTGAATATCCCATAGCAGTAGAAAGACTTGAAATTGCTATCAGACAGGCTAGAGAATACGGCTTGTTGGGCAAAAACATATTTGGCAAAGGCTTTGACTTTGATATCGAAATAAGACTTGGCGCAGGCGCGTTTGTTTGTGGTGAAGAAACAGCTCTTATGACCTCTATTGAAGGCAAGCGCGGTGAACCCAGACCTCGTCCTCCGTTCCCCGCACTTAAAGGTTTGTTCCAAAAGCCTACCATCCTTAACAACGTTGAGACCTATGCTAATATAGCACAGATAATCAACAACGGCCCTGAATGGTTCGCTTCTATGGGTACAGAAAAGAGCAAGGGTACTAAGGTATTTGCTCTTGGCGGTAAAATTAACAATACTGGCCTTGTTGAAGTTCCGATTGGTACTCCTCTCCGTACCGTTATAGAAGAAATCGGTGGTGGTATCCCCAAGTCGGATCGTAGCCATGTCGTTCTGTGAGCCAAGGAGTTG
>JAZUQW010000162.1:0-9212 GCA_045605905.1 Eubacteriales bacterium | reverse complement strand
ACAAGACGAACCGAGGCGAAAACTGTAGATTGCTACTGTGAGCCGAGGTTCGTTTTGAACGAAAAAACAATAAATTGTAGAAAATCCAGGGATGTCCTCCCTGGATTTTCTACTTTAGAGCAACTGTATTCTATTATTTTTCGTGCTCTGTGCCTTTGTCAGCGGTCTGAGGGGAGCAATTAATTGCTCCCCTTAATATTTATCTCTTATGTGGTCAATATTTTTCTTAAAATAACAAGGTCTGTAGTGTTGACTGCATTGTCAAGACTTGGGTCTGCCGCTTTACTCATAAGCTGGGTTAGTGTGCTTCCGTCAGCTATGTATTTTCTTATGATGGCAAAGTCGGTAGTAGATATTAACGCATCACCGTTGATATCACAGTAAAGAACGGTGGTGCGGCTCTCTCCGCCACAGCTTATGGTCCACCCGGTACCGATAATTGCGGTATCCGCAACGGCAGTACCTTGTGCATCGGTAATGCTTATATCGTATTTAAACAGCGCCTTAAGTTGTGCGGCTGTGCAGTTTGCGTCAAATCCGTCAAAATATGTATCACTTAAGGTATAGCTTCCTGTGGCGACAGCCGCATCGGTAAGCTCTAATTTAGCCGCAGAGACCACGCTGAACTCTGATGTCAATAGGGTGTGGGTCTTTGCAGATGAGCCGTTAACCGTTTGCATCTGCACTTTATAGGTGTACGTACCTATGGGTAGTGCGGCAAAGCTTATATCTGTGTTGGCTGCAGATAAGTCATAGCTGTTGCTGTAGGGGCTGGCCGTGTGAGTAGCAACCTTTGTACCACCGGAATCAAGCACCGAAACGGTAACACCGTATATGCCCGCGTCGGAATCAATGCTTCCCCCAAGTGTAAATGCCGTACCCTCCGTTAACTCCGTAGGGTATACTCCGTTTTTCACCCTTGCCCAAGCGGCGTAAAAGGTTACAATATCTCGGTCTGTACTTGTGGATGCAGAAACCGAGCATCCATCGGTATAGGCTTTCATAAAATAGCCCGTTGTATCTGTGCCTGCGGCTATCCATTTATCCGAAAGCGCAGAATTTTCCTTATAAACCCAAGAAAGATCAGAACGTCTGAAAGCCGTCCAACCCACAAAGGTGTAACCGCTTCTTGTAAAGGTGTTTGCACTTATAGCGGTAGAGGTGCCGTAAACCACCTTCGTATCGGCCATGGTGCCGTCGCCGCCGTTGCCGTCGTACTGTATGTAATAAGACTTTGTGCCTGTGCTGTTTGGTGTCCATTGTGCGTAGCAGGTAACCACATCACCGTCAACTGAAGTGAGGGAGGAAACAGAGCGCTTATCTTCATACAGCGCAAGTCTTGCATCAACGGGTTGGCTACCCTTGTCGTACCACGCGGCACTGCCGTTTGACTTAAAGTAAAGCCACTTGCCGTCCGATTGCCTTGTAAGATACCAGCCCGCAAAGGTATATCCGCTTCTTGTAAAATAGTTGGGGCGTAGGTTGGTGGATATGCCTTTTATGTGTATGGTGCTGCTCATTTTGTAATTGCCCGAGCTGGAGTTTGTGCCGCTGTCGGTGCCGCCGTTAGCATTATATTTAACGGTGTAAACAACGGCGTTGTCGTCAACTATAGGGGTAAAGTCTCCGCTGCCGCTGGTGTAGCTCAAGTAATACACGCCTTCATAGCTTGCTACAGGAGATGCATTGGCGTTGATGTACATCTTAAGGTCACCTGTTGTGCCTTGCCCTGTACGAAAACCTACCGATTCAATCTCTAAATCGTTGCAGGAGGAACTTGTATCTGAAGCCGTTAAGTAAAAGTTGGTCTTTGTGGGATGCACAAGGGTGGTTTTGTTTGTGGAAAAATCCATTAAATCGTCCGCAAGCACATCTGCCACATTGTAGGTCAAAATAACATTTGTGGTAATGGGTGAGCCGGGCTTGAACATAGGCACATAAATGGTCTGTTCTAAAGGATTGTAGCCAAAGCCTTGGTTTACCCAAGTTTCCATGTTGGCATAAGTGCCGGATGAAGAGTTGCTTTTTGCAAATATAGCATTCCTTTTATCAATGGTAAACAGCTTATAGCAGGTTACCTTTGTGGGGTTAGATGCAGTGCCGCCGGTTGCGGTATCCGCAATTTTGCAGTAATAAAATGTTTCGCCGTTTTTTATAAGCAAATAAAAGTATCCGCCCGTGTGCTTGTATTGGCGCACGCTGGATACGGTCATGGATGTGCCGCTTGTGTTAACCGTATCAAAATACCCCGTAAAATAAAGGTTTGTGCCGGATATTTTCATTCTGGATATAGAGTTACCCTTTATACTTGTAGCAACCAGCATATAGTTTACATTGTTTGCGGTAACCACTTGAAGGTCGTTAGCGTGACCGCAGGTGTTGCAAGCGCTTGTGGATGTGGCAGAGGTGCTGGAATAATAGTTCATATACGAAACAGCGCCCGATGAAATAGTGGTACGGGCTATGGAAACATAGGTATCGTTGCTGTTTCTTTTTGCGGTGTAAATATAGGTGGTGCCCACATTCATCCCCTGCATAGAGGTGCAAGAGGTACCGCCAACGGTTTGGTTGGCGTGTATGGAAAGCAAGGTGGCGTTATCCATAGTCCAAGTTTTGTACCCGTTATAAGAATAAGCCGATGTTGTATCTGCAAGCTCAATTTTCGCAAGCGTTTCTTTTTCCGCAGTAATATTAACGGCGGTAACGGAAAACACGGGCATCAATAGGCTTATGCACAAAATAAATGAAACAAAGCACAACATTTTTTTCATCATCAAAACCCCTTTCGCATAATCGTAAACTAAAACACACATACAATATACCACAGACGGATTTTGTTGTCAATCTGGCAAAAAAACACAATATACATATTGTAAAATTTTGCAACATGCACAATTCTCAAGCGGCGCTACTTTATAATAAAAGTAAAAATGTGCGTAATATTGCAAAAGTATTATGAAATTTCTATTGCTTTGTGCTGTAAAGTGTGCTACAATAATAGCACTATGGATAATTATAGCCCGTAGTATTATTTGTAAAAAATTAAGGAATTTTATAATGGAAATCAAACCTTTTGCAAAAAGAGTATATTTGTCCTCTCCCACCATGCACGGCGATGAGAAAAAATATATGAATAAAGCGTATGAAACTAATTGGATGTCTACCGTAGGCGAAAATATTAATGTGGTAGAAAAGCTTGTTAGCGATTATACGGGTTGCGGCTATTCCGTGGCTTTGTCCAGCGGAACGGCGGCTTTGCATTTGGCAATGAAGCTGGCAGGTGTTAAACGCGGGGACAAGGTCTTTTGCTCTGATATGACCTTTGCCGCAACGGTAAATCCTGTAGTTTATGAGGGCGGCACCCCTGTGTTTATCGACGGGGAGCGGGATACTTGGAATATGGACCCTGCGGCGTTGGAGCAGGCGTTTAAGCTTTATCCCGATGTTAAGGTTGTTGTTGTTGCAAACCTTTACGGCACCCCCGCAAAATTGGATGAGCTTTGCGATATTTGCGGTAAACATGGTGCAATTCTTGTAGAAGACGCGGCAGAGTCGTTTGGTGCCGTATACAAGGGTAGGCAAACAGGTTCCTTTGGTAACTACAATGTTGTCTCTTTTAACGGCAACAAAATAGTTACGGGCTCGTCGGGCGGTATGTTGCTTACAAACGACGCAAATGCCGCAGATAAGGCTCGCAAATGGTCCACCCAGAGCAGAGAAGATGCGCCTTGGTATCAGCATACGGAGATAGGCTACAATTACCGTATGAGTAATGTAGTAGCGGGTGTTGTCCGCGGTCAAATGCCTCACCTTGAACAGCATATACAGCAAAAGAAGGATATATATGAAAGATATAAAGAAGGGCTTAAGAACCTTCCTGTAACAATGAACCCCTTTGATGCTGAAAACAGCGTTCCCAATTATTGGCTTTCTTGTATGCTTATCGATAAGGAAGCAATGTGCAAGCAGATAAGGACTGAATGTACAAGCTCTTATGTTGAGGAAAAGGGTAAGTCCTGTCCCGATATGATACTTGAAAAATTGGCGCAGTACAATATAGAGGCACGCCCGATATGGAAGCCTATGCATCTTCAGCCCTTTTACATAGACTGCCCCTTTGTTACTGCAGGGGGTGACGGCAGAATCAGTGGCGAAAATGTGGGTACAGATATATTTGAACGTGGTTTGTGTTTGCCCAGTGATAACAAAATGACTGCCAAAGAGCAGGGCATTGTTATCGAAATCATTAAATCCTGTTTTTGAGGTTTTTGAATGTACGCAAATTGTGTAAAAAGGGTAGTGGATTTTATTATCGCCCTTGTTGCGATTGCGGTGCTTTTTCCGTTGTTGATCATTCTTACCGTTGTTGGTGCAGTTGCTATGGGTGGCAATCCGTTTTTTGTTCAGCCGCGGCCGGGCAAAAAGGACAAAAACGGTAATGAAAAGATTTTCAAACTTATAAAGTTTCGCACCATGAGCAATAAGCGTGATAAAAACGGAAACTTGCTCCCCGATGAACAAAGGCTAAACGGCTACGGAAAACTTCTTCGTGCCACTTCGCTTGACGAGCTGGGTGAGCTTCACAACATCATAAAAGGTGATATGGCTTTGGTTGGTCCGCGCCCATTATTGGTAAAGTACATACCTTTGTATACAAACGAGCAGCGCCGTCGCCATAATGTACGCCCCGGGTTAACGGGCAACGCTCAAATAAACGGCCGCAACGCCTTATCATGGGAAGAAAAGTTCAAGTTGGATGTAGAGTATGTTGATAATATTAGCTTTAAAGGCGATGTTAAGATATTGCTTGGTACTGTAAAAGCAGTATTCAAGCGTGACGGTATCAGTAGCGGCACCAGCGTTACTATGGAAGAGTTTAAAGGTACCAATGTTGAAGGAGAAGCTTTGGTATGAAACAGCGTAAACTGCTTATTATCGGCGCAGGCGGTCACGGTAAGGTCGCCGCAGATATTGCAAAATTAAACGGATACATCGATATTGCTTTTTTAGATGACAATCCTAATCCCCATATGCCCATTGCGGGCACAGTGAGTGATTGTAAGGAATTTGTAAATCAAGCAGACTTTTTTATAGCAATAGGAAACCCTCAAATAAGGGCAAAGCTTTTTCAAAAGCTTAAGTCTTTGGGTGCTCAAATCGTTAACTTAATACACCCAAGTGCGGTTATTGCCGAAAGCGCAAAGATTGGTACGGGCGTGCTTGTTGCCGCCAACGCTGTTGTGGGTGTTGATGCCGTGGTTGGTGACGGTGCAATAGTTAACACCTTGGCATCGGTAGATCATGATTGCGGTTTGGGTGACTTTTCTCACGTTTCGGCAGGCGTGCATATGGCGGGCACCATGAAAATAGACAGCTACACCTTTGTGGGCGTGGGTGCAACAGTAATACAAAACGTATGCTCCGATTGCATAATAGGCGCCGGCGCGGTGGTTGCCAAGCCAATTGTGGAAAGCGGCACTTACGTTGGTGTTCCGGCAAGAAAAATAAAATAGCATATAGGGGGATGTTGCGGATGAAGGTGCTTATAGTTGCTGAATATTTGGATAACATACAAGCCCCCGATACATATAACAGTCGCTTTTTGACGGTGGCTGACCTGTTAGTTGCAAAAGGACATGAGGTATCTATAGTAACCACAGATTTTGTTCACAGTTTAAAACAGCACATAAATGGCGTTAATTCATACAAAAGCTGTCCTCTTACGGCACTGCACGAACCGGGCTATCCAAAAAATGTGTGTCTTAAGCGTTTTTACAGCCACTATGTTTTATCAAAAAAATTAAAAAAATGGCTTGCCACGGTAGAAAAGCCCGATGTTATTTACTGTGCAATTCCATCTATAGATTTTGCACTTGAGGCGGCACGGTATGCCGATCGCAACGGCGTAAAATTCGTTGTGGATATACAAGACCTATGGCCCGAAGCCTTCGAATTGGTGGTTCCCGTTGTGGGCAAGCTTATGTTTATGCCTTTAAAATGGCGAGTGAACAAAGTGTATAAAACAGCCGACCGTATCGTTGCGGTATCTCAAACCTATGCAGATAGAGGTTTGCAGGTAAACAAAAAAACGAACAGCGGTGTTGTTGTGTTTTTAGGCACAGACCTAAAGCGATTTGATGGGTTTAAAACAGAGCCTGTTGTCGTAGAAAAAGGCAAAGACGAGATACGCCTTGCTTATGTAGGCACACTTGGTCACAGCTATGACCTTAAAACAGTTATGGATGCCATAGAGCTGCTAAAGGATAAAGATTATTACGGTAATCTAAACTTTTTGGTTGCCGGCGACGGTCCCTTGAGAAAAGAGTTTGAAGAATACGCGGCGGCAAAACACCTGCCTGTAAAGTTTACGGGTATGCTTTCGTATCCACAGATGGTTGCCACTTTGTATCAGTGCGATATCGCTGTAAATCCCATTGTAAAGGGGGCGGCGCAAAGTATTATTAACAAGCACGGTGACTATGCGGCGGCGGGTATACCCGTTGTAAGCAGTCAAGAATCGCTTGAGTACCGTCGGCTTGTAGAAAGCTGGAATATGGGGCAAAACTGTCGTTGCGGTGACCCTGCCCATATGGCAGAAAAGTTGGCGCTGTTGATAGAAAACAAAGCCTTGCGAACAGAGCAGGGCCGGGGCGCCCGTAGCTGTGGTGAAAATTGCTTTGACCGTGCATATTCTTACGGTAAAATTATCGACGCTATCGAGAATTAAAAGGAGAAGTTGCTTTTGTCTACGTTAAAAGAGCACCAAGCTGTATTGTTGGAGCTTTTAAAAGAGCTTGACCGAATTTGCCAAAAGCACAGCATACCCTATGCGCTGTTTGCAGGCAGCGCCTTGGGCGCGGTAAGACACAGCGGGTTTATACCTTGGGATGACGACCTGGATGTGGTTATGCTTCGCGGGGATTATGAAAAGTTTTTGCGTGTAGCGGCCAACGAAGTTGAAGACGCGTTCTATTTGCAGGGTGAATTTTCGGCACATTGGCCCTTGCATTTTACAAAACTGCGTAAAAATGGCACCACTTGCCTTGAAAAGTATTATCCTAAAGACCCCTTGACTCATCAGGGCATATATATTGATATCTTCCCTTGCGATAACGCCCGTCACAGCAAAATTGGCAAAAAGCTTCAATATTATGCTTCCAGAATAGTGCTGGCAAAAACAATGTTTAAGCGTGGCTACGAGACCGACAGCAAGCTGAAAAAGCTTTTCATAAGCTGTTGCCGCCTGTTACCGCTAAAGCCGTTTTATCGCTTAACAGTCAATGCCAAAAACACAAAAAGTGAAAAGGTACATACCTTTTTTGGCGGCACCTCAAAGTTTGAAAAGGGCGTATACCCCCGCAAATGGTTTGCGGAAACAAAAACCGTAGATTTTGAAGGGTTTAAAATACCCGTTTCGGCTCACTATCATCAACTGCTTACCACTCTGTACGGTGACTATATGGTTATACCTTCAGAGGAGGACCGTAAGTGCAAGGTCCATGCCGTGTTGGTAGATACCGAACGTCCTTATACCGAGTATGGCGACTATTTAAAAACCGTAAAGTTTGATACATATACCCGCAGTATACGCTAAATGGCGTATTGCAGATCTATTTTCGATGCGGACTCCCAAAAGGGGCTGTATATAAAATCATTAGGAGGATAAATATGAGCAGAAAACACATTATCAATGCAATTGCTTTGGTTTTGAGTATGCTTATGCTTCTGTCCGTTGTTCCCATGGTGGCATCTGCGGCAGATGACGGCTTTTCTCTTACCATTGCATCCACCAAAACCTCCGCTCTTGCTCCCGGTGTGCAAGAGCAGGAAATAGTAGCTTACGACGCTAACGGCGACCGTATAGTTTACTACGCAATCGAAGCAAACGTTGCTACGAATTCGGATGTTCAAATCAAAGCTAACTACCACGACAACGATAATACCGGTGTTTGGGGTAAGGCTACCGTTGTTGAACAAGCCAACGCTGCAACGGAAAAACGCGGCTACAATGTAGTTGCTACCACCAATGCGTCTTACTATAACGTAAGCACCGGTCAACCTTCCGGCGGCTTCTTTATGGAAGGCGTAAACATTAATGGCGATTCCGCAGGCAACTCTTATCCTTTCTTTGCTGTTTTGAAAGATGGCACTGCGATGATCGGACAAAAGGGTACTTTCAGCCAGTATTCCGATGATATTCAAGAAGCGGTTGGCGGTTGGACCATGCTTGTTTGGGACGGTCAGGTCGTTGCAACAGGCACCGCAAAATATCCTCGCTCCACCATCGGCGTAAAGGCTAACGGTGACGTAGTGCTTATGGTTGCGGACGGTAACCAAAAGCCTTATTCCGCAGGTCTTACCCTTATTGAGCAGGCAGAGGTTATGAAGGAGCTTGGCTGTGTAAGCGCAATCGAATTGGATGGTGGCGGCTCTGCCACCTATGCGGCAAAGCTTGAAGGTACCGACGAAGTTGCTTTGAGAAGCAGCCCTTGCGACGGTACTATCCGTTCCGTTTCCAACTCCTTAATGGTTATATCCACTGCTGTTGCAGACGGCACCTTTGACCACGCAAACTTAAGCACCCAGTATGCTTTCTACGCTCCCCATTCTAAAGTAGAAATCACCGCATACGGTGCAGACAGAGGCGGTTATCCCGCCGAAATCCCCGAAACAGCAATTTGGGCGTTAGAAGATGCCAGCTACGGCAGCGTTGTCGATGGCGTGTTCACCTCTAACGGCAAGCTTGGTACGGTTGCCGTTCAAATGCTTAACGACGGCAAAGTTGTGGGCTCTGTTGACGTTACTCTGGTTAACCCCACAGAAATAGCTTTCCAAGCAGAAGAAAAAATGATTCCCTACGGCAAACCTTCCGATTTTACCGTAGAAGCACTTTATAACGGCGCAGACCTTTATGCCGCCGCAGACGCTTATAACTTTGTATGCACAGCAGGTACAATGAACGGCTTTGTTTATACCGCACCTGCAGAGGGGGTGGCTACATCCGCTACCGTTACCGCAAGCTATAAGTACGATAGCTCTGTTGCTACCGACACCATCTCCGTAACCTTCGGCAAAGGCTCCGACATTTTGTTTGACTTTGAAGAAGGTATAGACGGTTGGGGTGACTATTTTGATTTGGTAGAAGCTGCAGAAAAAGGGGAGTATGATAACGGTTATACCGTTGTTTATGAATCTGCCGGTTCGTCTTCCGG
>JAZUQW010000161.1:0-1840 GCA_045605905.1 Eubacteriales bacterium | reverse complement strand
CCGAGGATTATATGAGCTTTGCGCACAGCATAAACAGCACCGCCGATATTTACGGCAGAGTATGCCTGACCCATATGTGCGATTTTATAAAAAAGCTGCTGGGGTATGGCAGGGACTGCGTTTTTTCTTCCAATTCCAATCACGCCGTGGATGATAAGGACGTGTTCTATATTTATCCTGCAATAGATGACAGGATGTTTGTGGCGTGCGTTGTCTTTGACAAAGAGCTTTCCGAGCATTATTGCAAAGTAGCATATTCTCCCAACGATGAAACGTCAAAGGACTTGTATGAGCTTGCTTTCGTTGACCATAAGGGTGGGTGCTCCTGCATGAACGATGCTATGCGGTCAGAGCTGTTGGAGAAGCATGTGTACCGCCGTTGGGTGGGCTGCTCCGAGGGTACGGTGATTACCGTTGCCAATCAAAGCCTTATTAGCGTTACGGATTATGAGCCCACGGTAAACAGCTTTATAACTCAATATTATCAGCTTTGCTGTCTTTGCCTTGCCCAGCGTGCCTCCATCATAAACTTTCAGCGAGAGGCAACTACCATATCTCAAAGCATTGAAAAGCAGGGGCACAGCATTAATACCGCAACCATAACGAGGATATTGGATCTGCAGGAGCGCTTTGTTGCGTTCCAAAGTCAATTAAGCTTTGCAGAGGTTACTTCTCAAGAGCAAGGTATAGACCTGTATAATATGATAATGGAATCATTTTATATAGAAAAGGAGCGAGGAGAGCTTGGCTCTCAGCTTGAAAGTCTATATGCTGCCGCCAACACAAACCTTGATTTCACACTTAACAAAGTCGCAACTGTAATGGCTTTTGTCGCTTTTATACTTTCTTTGGCAAGCTTTTGCGCAGACCTGATTGCCGATCTGGCGTATTTCACGGGTGAGTCGAGCGCAAATAACTTGCCTAAGCTGACAGTCATCATCGCAGCTTGCTCTGCTTTAGCCGTAACGGTTGCGGTAATCGTTTGTGTATTAATAAAATACAGGAGAAGAAAACGATGAAGAAATTTACACCCGAAAGACTCTTGAACAAAGGTCGCCGTATAAATTGGCTCTTGCACCCCCTGCGCAATAACCCACGGCACAGATATGCCTTGTATCACGGCTTTATCTCTTGGGTCGGGGCAGAAAATTGGGGACGTGTCAGACTTGAGATAAAAAACAGTTGGGAATCTGCCTCTAACAGCTTTGATAAGCTTTTGGGACTTTTGAAGGTGTACAGATTTTACACAGATCCCCAGGAGCTGCTAACCTGCGAAACACCGAAAAAACAAGAGAGTGTAGAAACACCTAAAAAACAAGAGAGTGTAAGCGAGGTGCTCGATAAATGTCTGCGCCTTGTAAGCACTCTGCACAGCTATGAAGAAACAAAGCCATCGGTTGCCGAATACGAGTGCCTCTTGGCTCTCTTAAGCGCTGCGGTACCCGACGGAACCGAGGGGAAGGCTGAGATAGCAGGATGCTTGGCGAAGCTGGCTGAGGCGCGGGGCGGTTCAGAAAACAACGGAGAGGCAAAGTGTTCTGCCCTTAAAAACGGAAATTGACCGGTGGAGCTTATTAACATTTTGGGTGACGGTGAAAAAACAAAAGTCATTGTCCTGTGTACGGGTAGTAAGGAAGGCAATAACGTATAGGATTTTTTGTAATATTGCGAATTTTGCCGATCTCATACGTTTTATATATCGATAAGAACTGACTGATTTATAAAAGGAGAAAAGTATGGTTTATGAGCTTAAGGTGTTGCTTAAACAGCAAACACCGTATATCCATTTTCAACATCAGGAAAAAGGCGCAACTCAAGTCGATCTAGCCATGTCGTTCTG
>JAZUQW010000160.1:0-8835 GCA_045605905.1 Eubacteriales bacterium | reverse complement strand
TAACCCCGATGGTTCTGAAGCCGAAATGTGCGGAAACGCTTTGCGAAGCACAGGTATGTATGTATACGAAAAAGGGCTTACAAGCAAGGAAAGTTTCACCGTTGAGACAATTGGTGGTATTAAAAATATTTTTCTTACTATAGAGAATAACAAGGTAAAAAATATCACCGCCGCAATAGGCGCACCTATTTTGGATTACAAAAAGATTCCAGCAATTTTGCAAGGCGAAAACGGAAATTGTTTAGGTATTAAAGTAACCGCCATTGACAAAGAGTTTGAATTAAACGCCATATCGTTGGGTAACCCACATTGCGTTGTATTTGTTGAGGATGCTTTTGATTTCCCAATAGAAAAGTACGGACCCGCTATAGAAAAGCACAGCGTTTTTCCTGCCGGTGCTAATGTTGAATTTGTGCAAGTGATAGATAAAAACAATTTGCGTATGCGTACGTGGGAAAGAAATTGCGGCGAAACATTAGCTTGTGCAACGGGTTGCAGTGCAGCTACGGTTTGCGGTTATCTAACCGGGCGCTGTGGACCTGAAACCATCGTTCATCAATTGGGTGGTGATATTAACATAAAATACAATACTGAAGAGAATTGTATTTATATGACAGGAAAATCGTGGTTTGTTTTCGATGGAACTGTTGACAATGATTCTTATAAGGAGTTTATTTGATTTATGAAGCTTACTACAATACTGAAAGACATAGAATATACAGCGGATAATTTTGTTCCCGATCTTGAAATTACTGATATTTGCTACGATTCACGGAAGGCAAAACCGGGCAATGTTTTTGTGTGCATAAAAGGATACCAAAGTGATGGACATAAATTTGCAAAGAATGCGTACGACAACGGCGTAAGGGTATTTATTGTAGAAAAGGTTTTGGACTTACCCAAGGATTCAACAGTAATTTATGTCAAAGATACACGCATAGCACTTGCAAAAGCATCTGCAACATTTTTTGAATATCCGGCCGATAAGCTATGTACTGTAGCAATAACAGGCACCAAGGGCAAGACGAGCGTTAGTTTTATGCTAAAAAGCATTTTTGAAAAAGCGGGTATGCCCACAGGCGTTATGGGAACTACCGGCATTTATTATGCAAACGTAGCAATAAAGACCGAAAACTCTACCCCGGAATCATATGAGATACATCGCCACTTTGCGGAAATGTACAAAAAAGGCTGTAAAGCTGTTGTTATTGAAGCCACTTCGCAAGGCTTCATGTTAAACAGAACGGCAGGTATTATGTTCGACTACGGCATTTATACCAATCTTTCTCCCGACCATATAGGTGGTAACGAACATAAGGATTTTGATGAATACAAGGCTTGCAAAAAAATGATTTTTTCACAGTGTACGCTTGGCATTGCTAATCTTGACAGTGCTTATTTTACCGAAATTACATCCGGTGCAAGCTGTCCTATAAAAACCTACGCAGTAGAAAACAATGCAGATGTTTATGGAGATGAACTTGTTTTTTCTTGCCAAGGCAAAAAGCTGTGTACAACATTTAGATATAATTACAACGGCAATAAGAAAACAGTTAATTTAAATATTCCTGGTAAGTTTTCAGTACACAATGCCCTTGCCGCAATAAGCGTAGCATTGGAATTAGGCATTGACGACGACGATATTTGCACAGCGTTAGAAGAAACCTTTGTTAAGGGTAGAATGGAAACTATCCCTGTTCCCGGCGGTAAGACTGTAATAATTGACTACGCTCACAATGAATTGAGTGTACAGAGCTTGTTTGATACTATGCGCCTTTATTCTCCTCAAAAAATCACCGTTGTTTTTGGTTGTGGAGGAAATCGTTCAAAATTGCGTAGGTATTCAATGGGTGAGATTATCGGCAAGAACGCTGATCTTTCTGTTATTACCTCCGACAACCCAAGGTTTGAACGTGTAGAAGATATAATCGAAGATATCCTCGTCGGTACAAAACGCACTGAAGGTAAGTACATCATCATAAAAGACAGAAAAGAAGCAATCGAGTACGCAGTTAAAAACGCCGTGCCCGGCGAAGTAGTTCTCATCATCGGCAAAGGACATCAGCTATATGAAGAAATTGAAGGCGTAAAGCATTATTTTGATGAAAGAGAAATCGTAAAAGCTGTCATATAATATTTTTATAAAACAAGAAGGTCACAACCGTGACCTTCTTGTTTTACTTTATAAAAGCTTCAAGATAGTTAATTTTAAACCCCTTTTCAGAAAAGTTTTTTTCATATTCAGTGAGAATGTTACTTTCGTTTAAAGGGCTGGAGTGTAAATCAAAGCATACGTTTTCTAAAGTATAGCCTGATTCGATAAAGGTTTCTAAAGAATAGTCGAACAAATCTTTATTATCTGTCTTAAAATAAATTTTGGCACCCTCACTTAATATATGTTTATATCGTTCCAAAAACAAAGGAGATGTTAAACGCCTTTTAGCGTTTCTCTTTTTAGGCCATGGATCGCAAAAGTTAATAAATATTGCATTTACTTTTATTCCTTCTAATAGGGTGCAAATATTTTCAGCATCTCCGTTATAGAAACGCAAATTGCCACACCCTTCCCTGTCGGCTTTTTCCATCGCCATAAGAAGCACGTCCAGCACTTTTTCAAAAGCTAAATAATTAACTTCGCCATGTCGTTCAGACATTTGTGCTGCAAATGCACCTTTTCCGCATCCTATCTCTAACCAAAGAGGTCTATTTGAATCAAAAGATGCGCCAATATCGATACTTTCACCCTTCATTACACAAAAAAGATTTTGGACTTTTTCAAGTCTATTTTCTCTATTTTTCTTTGCCCTCATTCTCATTTTGATTACCTCACTTACTGTGAAATTTTTGTCTGCATAGTTTTATATAGCTTTGTACAAAATATGCACAAGAGAGGAGATGAAAAAATGCTTGACAAAATTTCCCTTGTGCTTGTAATAATAGGTGCAATAAATTGGGGCTCCATCGGTTTGTTTAGATTTGATATTGTCGCATGGATATTTGGCGGGCAAGACGCACCGATAAGCAGAATCGTATATACCTTGGTTGCGCTTGCAGGTATATGGTGTATCAGCATGTTGTTTAACAGGAGCACCGAGGTTGAAAAAGAGCATATAAGATAACACTTTGCGCCGAAAAGCAACCGACTTTTCGGCGCAATTTTTGTATGTTGACTTCTTGGGGTGGCTTTATAAACGCCTTTCGTAAAACCCTTTTTCGGAAAGCTCTGTCACTTCAGTAAAGCCGATCTGCTTAAGAAGCTTTTCGGCTGAATTTGTATTTAATACAAGCTGCTCAACGCTATGAGCGTCCGAAGTGATAATAACCCTCCCCTTTTTCTCTAAAATCCTTTTTAATAAAAAATCAGCAGGATATGGCATATTTCTGTAACCGCGGTTCATACCTCCGGTATTAACCTCTACAACCACATCTATAGATAATACGCTATCCAAAGCATCGAGTGCACTTTGTAAATACAAAGCGCTTTTTTCATCAAAAAATTGATTGGCGCCGTTAAACTTTGTTATGAGATCAAAATGCCCTGCAATATCCGGTTTAAAATTTAAAATAAAGCTTGAGTATTGTTCATAATACGCTTGATACAATTCTTCAAAACTGCCGCAAAAACCTTTTTGCGCTGCTTCTACAAAGCTTTCAACGCTTCCATCGATTATATAATACTTACCGTCGTGACCTTTAACAGCGTGTGCAGATCCGATCGTATAGTCAAAATTATCGAGCAGTACTTTATTTGAAAAGCTATCAAGTTCAATGCCGCATAAAACGCCCATTTTTCCATCATAACGGCGTTTTTCTATAGCAATTGCGTCAAAATACCCTTGAAGTAAAGTCGGCTTGATGCCAAAATCATCTATGTCTACGTAACTATGCCCTGAAAAGCCTATACATTTAATGCCCAAATCATATGCTGCTTTTGCCATCTCTGCGGGCGAATTTTTACCATCACAAAAAGTTGTGTGCGTGTGTACACAGCTTTCGATCATTTCATTGTCTCCTGTTTAACTTTGTGATCAACAATATGCCGCTTTGCTAGTTCGTTTTTTACATCATCAAGGCTAATGCCGCTTTCAACCATAAGCACCAAACAATGATATACCAAATCTGCTAACTCAAAAATAGTCTCCTCTTTATCCTCTTTAGTTCCGGCAATTATTACTTCTGTACATTCCTCCCCTACTTTTTTTAATATCTTATCCTTGCCTTTTGCAAACAGATAGCTTGTATAACTTCCTTCTTTTGGGTCGGATTTTCTTCCAAGTAACAATTTATACAACGAATAGAGACAAAAGTCAGATGCACATTCATCAACATATATATCGTTAAAAAAGCAACTTTCGTTACCTGTGTGACAAGCAGGGCCTTCTTTGTCAACAGCAATCACAAGCGCGTCGCCGTCGCAATCAGATTTTATCGAAACCACTCTTTGTACATTGCCGCTGGTCTCGCCTTTGCGCCATAAACATTGTCTACTACGGCTGTAAAACACCGTGCGTTTTTCAGCTAAAGTTAAAGCAAGGCTCTCGTCATTCATATATGCCAGCGTTAGAACTTCTTTTGTGTGCGAGTCTTGAACTATTACAGGTATAAGACCATTAGAATCGTATTTTAAATTCATTTTAGTTCTCCTTATATTCTCATTTCAACGCCATTGTTTTTTAAATATTTTTTCAACTCAGCAATTTCAACACTTCCGTTATGGAAAATCCCCGCCGCAAGCCCGGCGTCGACCTTCGGCAATTCATTAAACAGGGTCAAAAAATGCTCTTTACATCCTGCTCCGCCCGATGCAATTATCGGTATACTTGTAACCCCTGCAATCGCCGAAAGTAATTCTAAATCAAAACCGCCCCTTACACCGTCGGTATCAATGCTGTTAATAACAAGTTCACCCGCGCCGTGGTCTTCACCGTATTTTGCCCATTGTATAGCATCAATACCCGTATTGTCTCTGCCCCCGCGAGAAAAGACTTTGAAAGCATCATCAACTCTTTTTACATCCATAGACAGCACAACGCATTGATCACCGTATAGCTTTGCCGCATCGCTTATCAATTTAGGATTCCTTATGGCGCCGCTGTTAACGCTTACCTTATCTGCGCCGCATTTTAAAACGCGATCAAAATCTTCAACAGTGTTTATACCGCCGCCAACAGTAAGTGGTATAAATACTTGAGATGCAACATCTTTTAGAATGTCAGTAAATAATTTTCTACCGTCAAATGTGGCGGTAATATCATAAAAGACAAGTTCGTCTGCGCCGCTGTCGTTATATATCCGCGCCATCTCTACAGGATCGGCAACGTCTTTAATATTTTCAAAATTTGTTCCTTTAACAACCCTACCGTTTCTAACATCAAGGCAAGGAATAATTCTTTTCGTAATCATCAATACGCTCCTACTGTATTAATAACGTTTTTTAAATTCAAAACACCTTCATACAGCGCTTTTCCAAGGATTGCGGCATCAATTCCCATATTTTTTAAAGATACAATTTCATCAAGACTGCTTATGCCCCCACTTGCGGTAATATTCAAGCCTTCTATTTCGGAAAGTTTGCTGTATACATCCAAATTAGTACCGGAAAGCATGCCGTCTTTTGCAATATCTGTATAAATAATATTCTTTACACCTATATTTTTCATGTTTTTACAAAACTCTATGCCATCGGTTCGAGTTACCTCCAGCCATCCTTTAATTGCGACAGCTCCATTTTTTGTATCCACACCAACACAAATTTTGTCACCATACATTTCGACAGCTTGGTTTAGCATAATCGGATCATTAAAAGCGGCAGTGCCTAATATTACTCTGCCAACCCCACAGTCTAAATAAGACTTTATGCTATCAATACTTCTTATTCCGCCGCCAACTTCGCAAAACATGCCGGTAGCGGCGACAATCTTCTCAATTACATTAAAATTTCTTGTACCACCATCTTTTGCACCGTTTAAGTCAACGATATGCAAAAATCTTGCTCCGTCCTCATAAAAACGTTTTGCAACGGAAGTGACATCGGAATCGTACTCTTT
Organism: Eubacteriales bacterium; assembly: GCA_045605905.1. GTDB lineage: Bacteria > Bacillota > Clostridia > Oscillospirales > CAG-382 > SIG636. The sequence goes on along the minus strand of JAZUQW010000160.1, from coordinate 2,788 downwards.
TACTTTCCCGTAATCGCCTTTTATAAGGCGAACAGCTTTACCGTCTATTAAATCTATAGCAGGAAATATCTTCATAAATTATACCTCTTCACAAAAAGCTTTAAGCATAAGCAAGCCTTGATTGCCACTCTTCTCCGGATGAAATTGTGTGCCAAAAACATTTTTGTTCCGTACAGCGCCGGTAACGCTAATACCGTATTCGCTGCGCGCAATGATATATTCGTCAGAAGTTTCAGCGTAATAACTATGTACATAATAGGCGTAAGCATCGCCGTTAAGATACTTGAACAACGCATCGTCGGCAAGATAGTCAAGCTTATTCCACCCGATATGAGGCACCTTTAAATCATTGTTTAAGCGTTCTTTTAAAGGAACAACCGCCCCCGGAATAAGACCAAGTCCTTTATGCTCGCCATATTCATAGCTTCTATCAAACAACATCTGCATGCCAAGGCAAATACCTAAAAGAGGTTTACCGTTATCGGCACAACTAATAATAGTTTTGTCAAGTCCGGAGCTTGAAAGTTTGCCTATTGCATCTTCAAAAGCACCAACGCCGGGCAAAATAATGCGTGCCGCAGATGACAGCACATCGGCACTGTCAGTAACAACTGCATTAGCGCCAATAATGGCTAATGATGACTTTAAACTGAAAATATTTCCTACACCGTAATCAACTATAGCGGTAATGTTTTTATTCATAAATTACAAAATTCCCTTTGTGCTTGGTATTTTTGTTCCCTCGATCTTGACTGCATCTTTTAACGCTCTCGCAAAAGCTTTGAAAGCGGCTTCTATTATGTGGTGACTGTTAGTACCGTCAAGCAGACGCAAATGTAATGTTATACCTGCGCATCTGGTAAACGCAATAAAAAACTCTTTTACAAGCTCCGTATCAAAATCTCCTACTTTTTGCGTAGGGATAGGCAAATTAATTTGCAAAAAACTTCTGCCTGAAATATCAACGGCGCACAATACAAGCGTCTCATCCATGGGAAGTAGCATATTACCATAGCGTTTGATTCCCACACAATCACCAACAGCTTTTTTAAAAGCGGTACCCAAAACTATACCAACATCCTCAACGCTGTGGTGATAATCAACATACGTATCCCCGACACAACCAATATCTAAATCAAAAGCACCATGTTTGGCAAAAAGCACCAGCATATGATCTAAAAAACCGCAACCTGTGCTGATTTTTGAGTTACCATCACCATCAAGGTTGAGCTTTAAACTAATATCTGTTTCGTTAGTTTTTCTATTTAGGGTTGAAGTTCTCACGATCTGTATTCCTCCAAAATTGCATCTATAGCAAGCAATAGTGCGGTTGTTTCTTCGTCGGTACCGACAGTAATTCTATTATAGTTTTCAATAATATCTTTTTTAAAATGTCTGATAAGGATACCTTTTTTCTTCAAAGCCTCATACAAGGTATCCTTTGGCAAACGGCTGTGGGAAACGAATACAAAATTGGCTTTACTGTCAGTTACTAAAAATCCTCTACGCATCAATTCGTGTTTTAGGTGTTCTCGCGTATTTATTATCTTCTCACAACAATTATCAAACCAAGCATTATCGTTAATTGCTTCTATGCCGGCAAGCGAAGTTAAACGATTAACATTGTAAGGATTAAAGCTAAACTTTATTCTGTTCAAATCCGATATAAGCTCTTTATTGCCAAGTGCATAACCTAGTCTTGCACCGGCAAGCTGACGTGATTTGGAAAAAGTCCTTACAACCAGCAGATTATTATAATCATTTATAAGTTTCAGTGCACTGTCAGCGCCAAAATCAACATAGGCTTCATCAACTAAAATAACACTGTTTGGATTTGCTTTAATAAGCTGCTCGATCTCGTCTATGTCTACCGACAGCCCTGTAGGAGCGTTAGGATTAGCAAAAACCATAAGCCCCGCTTTATTATTAAATAATTTAAGTTCCAAAGAGAAATCCGGCTGCAACGGGATTTCTGTAGATCTTAAGTTATATAAATCAGCAAATACAGGATAAAAACCATAGCTTATATTAGGAAAAGCAACACCGTTGTGGCCCCAAGCTAAAAAAGCAAAGCTTAAAACTTCATCACTTCCGTTGCCGCAAAAAACCTGATTGCTATCTACGCCATAATGACGGGCGATTGCGGTCACCAACGCCTTTAAATCCGGATCGGAATACAATTTTAGGTCCTCTATGGCAGAAGCGTCTATAACCGTTTTTACTTGTGGCGATGGCGGATATGGAGACTCATTAGTGTTGAGTTTTATATATTTCTTATCCCGCGGTTGCTCTCCCGGTACATAAGGTTTTAATGCCGAAAGCTTTTCAGAAAAAAATAGACTCATTAGTAAAATCCTTTACTTTTCAGAACGAACTGTAATACTTTTAGCGTGAGCGGTTAGCCCCTCGCGTTTTGCAAAATCTGCAACGCGTTCAGAAACCTCTGACAAAGCCTGTTTTGTATAATACAAATAACTTGAACGCTTTACAAAATCGTCAACGCCCAACGGGCTGGAAAAACGCGCCGTGCCGCTTGTAGGCAAGGTATGGTTGGGGCCCGCAAAATAATCACCCATAGGTTCCGGAGTGTAATGTCCCAAAAAGACGCTACCGGCATTTACTACACGGGGCAAAACGTCAAAAGGATCCTCAACCGCAAGTTCTAAATGCTCGGGGGCATATTTATTAGCAAGCGAGATAGCTTCATCTATGTTTTGCGCAACAATAATCTTACCGTTGTTATCTATGGCAGTTTTTGCTATTTCCTTGCGTGAAAGCAGCGGTATTT
>JAZUQW010000159.1:0-3750 GCA_045605905.1 Eubacteriales bacterium | reverse complement strand
AGGCTAGCGTTCTAACCAACTGAACTACCGGACCGTATCAGTCGCCACAACTTCTGTAGAGGACGTTTGCCGTGCCCCTCAAATCAGCGCTTGATTATAATAACACAGAAATTTGACTTTTGCAATAGTTTTTTTGAATTTTTTTCAAGTTTTTTCGAAAAAATTTTTCGACCCTGCTGAACAAAGGGAAAAACCTTTGTTCAGGCCTATTTTTTGCTGCGTCTTTTTGGCGGGTTTTGTAAAATGCTTACAAAACCCGCCGTATTATATCCAATAATTACAAAGACGAGATTATTTATGCTTCTTTGTTACGGATGCTGCATCTTTAGCCTTTTTATTCTTTATCACATAGAATGCAGCTATGCCACCGCAAACAGCCACTACAACTACAATAACAAGGATTATAATAAGGGTATTGCCGCCCTCTTCCTTTTTATCGTCCTTCTTTTGACTGTCTGTAGGCTTTTGTTCTTCACCGACAACGTTTCCGTTCGTATCGGAAGTCTCTTCACTGTTAGTGGAAATTTCTTTGGACTCTTCAGTCTCGGGAGAGGAAACCGTTACACTCTCTTCCAAAACGGCACTGCTATCTACATTCTCACTCAATTCAGCAGACACGCTCTCCTCATCGTATGTGCTTGTTTCCACACTCGCGCTTTCTTCTTGTGAAGCGTCATCGCCGGAAGCATCCCCTTCTGTTATGCTTATGTCCAAGGTCGTACCGTTAGGAGGAAAATTCTCCAACTCGGAATTAACAAGCATCATATACACATTATCGTCGGCTTTGTGCATAATCTCAATTGTTGTTTCGCCGGCTTTTAAAGCAGTGAAGACAAGAGTAAAGCCTATGCCCTTATCTTCGGTAACAGCGAACTTTTCAGGCTCGAAAGGCTCACCTAAAGGTGGGTCGTAACAAACGCGAAGCCAACAAAAATCCGTGCCCTCACCGGGGTTAAAAAGAGACCTGTAGTAACTGCCCCAAGATTCGGGAACGATTACTTCCTGATAGCTCAACTCTAACATAGACTTATCGTAGAACATAGGTAGATCGCAACCTATAATACCGTCCGGAACATTATTGTCTTCAATATACAAGGTAACTTCTATATAGTCGCCGACGGACATTTCTGTGCTTTCTGCATAGAACACCAATTCTGCAGCAGCTTCATCATCCATAGCTGCAAAAGCCGTTATACCCATAGAAGCTGTGAACATCATTACTAAACAAAAAATTGCCGAAAGTAAACGTTTGATCATAGACTTGATGGCGCCTGCCGAAATAGCAGGCGCCGTCTCCTTTAAAAATTAAGTTAACAATTTGGGTATAGACCGCCCGTTAAGAGCCAAGCTTCTTTCTCAAGTGGAGCAAGTCTGAAGTAGAAACCATACCCTTATTGGTTATGGCTGCTGCAGAGAATTCTATACCTGTAAGAAGGTTAGTACCCTCGAGATGCTTTCTGATAATTGCAAAGTCGGTGGTAGAAATTGTCGCGTCGCCGTCTATATCGCCATAAACAATAAGTATACAAGTATCCTCGCCGTCAGCAGACTTAAGAACAGAACCGGTACTTACTTTAGAAGTATCGGATACGGCATTACCGTTCTTGTCGAACACGCTTATGTTATCAACAAACATATTCTTAATATCGCTTGCTGTAGAGCCTGCATCATAGAAGCCGGTAAAGAGTTGTTCGCCGGTATCTGCAACATAATCAAGCTCATAATCGGTGCCCAAAGTGAAGTTTGCTACGCCGTAAACAGCAGCATCTGCCTTGGGAGCGCCTGTACCTGTGTTTTTAGCGGGAGTTGCTACAACAGAATTGTCAGCTGCGGAATAAAGAACGCCGCCTACAGAATAGTAGTATGTGCTTGTAGGAGATACGTTGATGTTAACGAGGTTGTCAGATGCAAATGTAGGAGAACCCCATGTAACGGTGTTGGGAATATAAACGCTCTTAAGATTGCTCTTGCCGGTGAAGGCAGCACCGGAAATACCGGTAACTCTGCAATAAGTATTGGAGCCGCTTACATATACGTATTGGGGAATTTCAACATTGGTAACAGAGTTGGGAGTTTCGGTAGTAACTTCATAAGAGCCGCCGCCTTGAAGCATTTCATAATACTTGGTAACATAGCCCATGAAGTAAACCCACATATCACCGGTGTTACGGGTGTAGGATTTAGAAGAAGTGTTATATCTCATCTGTTGAGGACAGTTCTTCTGTGTAGAATCCCAGTGCTGACGGATGCCTGTGCCGGGAGAGCCGTCACCGGGATCAAGATTCCATCTTACGCAAAGCTCTGCAGTAAGCAAAGCTGCTTTACGACAGGTTACATAGAAACCGTTGTTAAGGAAGGACTGCCAATTAGTTGTAAAGTCTTGCCAACCGTTAACGGCAACTTCCATACCGATACCGTAGTAGTTACCTGTACCGTATGTACCGTCACCTGCGTGCCAGCCGATTTCGTTATCGGGAAGGCCCTGATAGATGCCGTCAGAACCTACGGTGTACTGCCAAGATACGGAAGTAGCCGCAGAGTTGTATGCCTGATAGTTGTGGTTTGCTTTAGCGGTTGCGGTGGTGCCGTAGTTACCGGTATTGTGGATAACAATATATCTCTTATCGTTAACAACGATACCGCAACGGTTACTTCTGGAAGAAGAAACGAAGTCAGCAACAACGGTAGTTTGGTCTTCGGTGCCCTTACCGATTACCCAAGTAGTGTTGTCAACCTTACCTGTTGCGGAGCAAGGAGTAATACCTGTGCCCTGAACAGTGGTGGTGGTTGTGTAGCTGTTGGTGTAAGAAGTTACATAAGCGGTACCTGCGGTGGTATTTGCAGAGTAAACAAGGCCCTGATTGTCAGCCGCGCCGGAAGCGCTTATGGTTGTAACGTCTGCCCAAATATAGCAAGACACTTCGGAACAAGCAACCTTGCCGCTGTGAGCAACTTCAATCTTAACGTACTGTGCCGCACAGCCCTTTTCCTTTGTGAAACCGATACTGTAAGCAGTTTCATCGGAAGGAGAAGTTACAGCTTCACCCTCGCCTGCGTAGTTGTATGCAGTGCCGTCATCAGACACATAATACTTAACGGAGGTGGGGAGAGAATAGCCGTTAGTGGAAGAATTGTGGAAGCGTGCGTAGAAATCGGTAAGGCCGATAGCCTTATAACCGATGTTTACAACTATGGTAGTTGTGCCGGAGCCGCTGAACACGGACATATAAGAAGTACCGGAACCGGAGCCGCCGTCTGTAAGACGAACGCCGTTATCGGGATTGGTACCGTCCGCAGCAGAGCCTGAATAAGCCACAGTATAGCTCTTAGAGCGGGTTACAGCTATTTTTTGACGTTGTGCACTTACTGTAGTGGTCTTATCTACATCATACACCCAAATGGATGCAGCTGCTTGCGACAAGGTTGCGTAAGCAGAAAAGATAGAAACCAACATAACAAGTGAAAGCACTGTTGCTATGAATTTCTTCATCTTGAAATCCTCCTTACAATATAAATACGTTTAGGACAGGAAGAACACTTGTCCAATTATCATCTATGATTAGTATAGACTTTAAAAAAACTTTTGTCAAGGCAAAGCTTGGCAAAACAGCGTTGGCAGCATGTAGAAATATTGACATGTTTTTTGGTAATTTTGCACAATCATCATATCCAAAGCAGTAACAACAAACACGTTTTTTTGTTTGTTTTTGAAGAAAAATCTTTTCTGTTAACTATTTATTCATCAATTGG
>JAZUQW010000158.1:0-2069 GCA_045605905.1 Eubacteriales bacterium | reverse complement strand
GCACCTTTTCGGAGCTTTATGCCTTCACCTACGTACAGAGCGTTGCAGGCTCAAGCTGTTTTGACAAGGTAGATTACCCCTCACAGCTAAGGGTCAGGGTAGGCTACAAAAAGCTGTTGGAAAAGAAGGTGTCCGGCTTTTTTGCAGAAGATCTGCTACGGGAGATATCACGGTTTGTATATTATTCGGCGGCGGATGCCTGCCTTATCAGCAAAGCGGAGGGCAAGGCAGTGGTGCGTTCTCTTTTCGCAGGAGATGCCGACAGAAAAAAGCTGTACACTAAGGGGCTTGGTGTCTTTCAGAAGACCGTGGTGTGGCTTATAAAGCACGGTATATATTCTGCGGCAGTAGCCTTGATAAGGGCAAAGCAAAGGTTCAGGGGGCAAAGGAATGTGTAAGATAAGCGTTATTATACCCGTGTACAATGCCACGCCGTGGCTTGAGGCTTGTATAGCCTCCTTTGACAACCAGAGCTTTAAAGATTTTGAGCTTTTACTTATAGACGACGGCAGCAATGACGGGAGTGGAGAGTTGTGCGACAAGCTGGGCGCTGAGAACGCTAAAATTCGTGCATTTCACAAAGAAAACGGAGGGGCGGGTTCTGCACGCAACATCGGACTTGAGCACGCACGGGGAAAATATATAGCCTTTGCAGACGCAGATGACACAGTGCACCCTGACTTTCTTGCACGGCTGTACGGCACGGCGGAGGAGACGGGGGCAGAGCTTGTTATGTGTGACTGCATAAAGCACGGTGTGCAGAGCGCAGCTCCCCAAAGCCAGCCTATAAGGAGCGGTGTCTATACAAGGGGGCAAATATGCGAAGAGCTGTACGGCTGTCTTATTATGTTTGACCGACTTGAGCTTCCGCCTACTATATCCAACTGTGTGTGCTTGTTTAAAAGGTCGCTTATAGAGGAAAACGGTATAAGATATCCCGAGGTCAGGCTGTGCGAGGACAGCTATTTCGGCTCGGTAGCTCTGTACTGTGCTGAGAGCTTTGTTTACCTTAAGGGTGAGAACTTATATAACTATCTGTATCACGAGAGCTCGGTATCCCACGGGGGCGATATGAGCAGGGCAAAGTGCAGATGGGAGTCTTTTTTGACTATCAACAAGTGTTATGAGAACTATTTCGGCGGCAAAGGCGTTTTTGATATGCAGATAAAGTATAATATGCTGTATTTCACCCTTAATCAGCTTGGATATATAAAAAGGCAACGGCTTTCTTTCAAAGCCTACAGAAAGGCAGTAGCGGCTTTGATGGGAGAGGAACAGGTGGTGCTTGCTATGAGGGGGCTGAAGCCGCCCAAGGTATCGGCAAGGCTTAAGGTAACCTTGTGGCTTATTAAGCACAGGAACGCCACATTGTACTGTTTACTGCATCGCAGGTGATATTATGAGGCTACTTACGATATTTACACCCAGCTATAACCGTGCTCACACTCTTGGCAGGCTTTATGAGTCGCTGGCGGCGCAGAGTGATATGCGCTTTGAATGGGTGGTGGTGGACGATGGCTCCACGGACGGCACGGCAGAGCTGTTGAAGGGCTTTAAGAAAACGGCTCCCTTTTCCGTTACGGTCATCACCAAGGAAAACGGAGGCAAGCCTGCCGCCATAAACGATGGACTGAGGGCGGCAAGGGGCGAGTTTTTCTTTATGCTTGACAGCGACGATTATCTGTCGAAGGATGGAGTTGAAAAGCTGTTTCGTTGGTGCGAGGAGATAGAGGGTGATGGGAGCTTTGTGGGCGTTGGCGCCGCAAAGGCGTATATAGGCGGCACCTACATCAAGGGCGTGCCCCCGAAGGTAGGCGAGGGCGGCTACGTTGACGCCACCAACCTTGAGAGAAGGCTGTATGACCTTGACGCCGATATGTGCGAGGCATATAAGACAGAGATATTCAGGCGTTTTCCCTTTGTTACATGGGAGGGAGAGCGATTTGTGCCCGAGCAGATAGTGCTTAACGAAATGGCACTTGCAGGCTACAGGCTGAGGTGGCACAAGGATATCATTTATTATTGCGAATACTTAGAGGGCGGACTTACAAGGGACAGCCGTCTGCTTG
>JAZUQW010000157.1:0-14223 GCA_045605905.1 Eubacteriales bacterium | reverse complement strand
TGGCTACGATCCGACTTTAATATACCTATCCGTCAATTCTGTTTATTATAAATCTAAACTTTCCGCTTTTTTCACGAGGGATGCAGTCAACATGTTTTAATATTATTTTTGTATCTGTACCAAACTTGTGTTTAAACTCATTTCGTATAACGTCATCGTATTTATGATTGTAAAGTTTTTCATCAACCTCAATCAGCACCGTTATTTCTCCAAGCTTTTCTTGAATAGCTTGAGAGCGTATTATGACATTTGGCAAGTTTTTGAATATATTAGATATATTACCTGCATTGATTTTTGCTCCGCTTGCAGTGTACAGATAATCAAGCCTTCTGCCCTGTATTCCATTGACATACGTGTCGTGCCTTCCGCATGGGCAGATATCCCGTTTTTCGGAAAAACTCACGCAGTCGCCGATTTTATATCTAATAAGCGGTGTGCCGCGGGTAAGAAAAGAGGTAACAAGCACTTCGTCGCTTCCCTCAATAAAATGCTCAAACACACCGGTTGACAACTCCACATGTAAGCAATGGCGGTTGCATTCCGTAATGAAAGGTGCGCCTTCGCTGGATGCATATTGATCGTATACCTCACAACCAAAAACTCTTGTTAAAAGAGCTCTGCCGCTTTCGGTAACGGTTTCAGACGTGGGAAAAATAGCTAACGGTTTAAATGTAAGCTTTATGTTGTGTCTTTCTATGTAGTTTGCTACATCGCACATAGATGTAAAGAAGCCGTCAAGGGCTGCAGGTTTAAAACTGTTTAGACTGTTTACGTATGCGCCTAAATTCTCTTCGGTTATGTGGAACGAAGAGTATATCATTTGCTTGCAGGGACGGTTATAACGCCAAAAGACTTTTTTCTTTTGTGCCGGCGGAACAATATGCTTGCCGTTAAAAGTAGCCCGCTTCATCTTTCTGTTTTCAAACCCAAGCCTGGCTTTAAAGTGATCAAGTGTCGCCATACGGTACATCATATCGTCACGCATACCTCTAACGGTTAGCGATTTACCCGTGGTTCCACCTGTATGGCTTTCTACGGCATTGCTTTTGGGAATTGTGTACACGTCGTTTATATTCGCGCGTAACATTTCTTTATCTACGGTAGGAAGCTTTTTCAAATCCTCAATGGTGCTGAAGGAATCTATATCTAATCCTTCAAAAAGCTTTTTATAAAATGCACTGTTTGAATTTGCAAAACGTACAAACTCCCAAAGCTTTTTTACTTGATAGTCAAGCTTTTCTTCTATACTTAAACTGTCAAAAAGCTTTAAAAACTCTCGCCTTTCGTAATATGCCTTCCCATATCTTTGGTGGCATTTTTGATACCCGGACACACTCGTCATAAGGTTCTGAATACATATAGGCATTTTGTCATAGATGGCTTGCAGCCTTCCCATTACAAATTCTCCTTATACCACTTAATTGCTTCTTTAAGTCCCTTGTCAAAATCGTATTCTGGATCATAGCCCAAAAGCCTTCGGGCCTTGCTTATGTCTGCGTTGGAGTGTTTAATATCTCCTGCACGGTCGGGGCCGTATACGGGCTTTATGTCAACACCCAAAGCTTCGGTCAAGCTGTTGTAAACATCAATAAGGTATTCTCTGCCGCCATAGGCTATATTAAAGGCCTCGCCACTTGCTTCATCGGGCGCGGCTGCGGCTTTTAGGTTAGCTTGCACCACGTTGGCAATATAAGTAAAGTCTCGCGATTGTTTCCCGTCCCCGTTTATGGTGGGCGCTTCACCTGCTAACAGCTGTTTAATAAACTTGGGTATAACAGCGGCGTAAGCACCGTTGGGGTCCTGTCTTCTGCCAAATACATTGAAATAACGCAAGCCTATGGTTTTAAGCCCGTAAAGCTTTGTATACAGCTTTGCGTATTCCTCATCAACGCGTTTTGTCAAGGCGTAGGGAGAAAGCAAGTTCCCTTCGTTACCTTCGGTTTTAGGAAGAGTGGGGGAGTCACCGTAAACGCTGGAGCTGGAGGCGTAAACAAAGGTTTTTACGCCGTTTGCTCTTGCCGCTTCCAACATATTAAGTGTTCCCTTGATGTTTATTTCTTCGTAAAGCAAGGGCATAGCAATGCTTCTCGGCACACTGCCCCAAGCAGCTTGATGCAAAACGTAGTCTATGCCGTTGCATGCTTTGTGGCAGGTTTCGTAATCTCTAACATCGCCCTTTATAAATTCGTAGCGGTCACAATCCGCAAACATATCAACATTTTCTTGCTTTCCGGTGGAAAGGTTGTCAAGGCAACGCACGTGGCAACCCATTTCCAAAATAGCTTCACACAGATTGCTGCCAATGAAGCCCGCGCCGCCTGTTACCAAAAACACCGTATTTTTATCAAAATTCAAAGCTTAAAGCCTCCAATACAAAAGTCCTGCTTTTTCACATTCTGACTTGTTAAGTACACCCTTAATGTCAAATAAAACCTTGCCGTTTCTGTACATTTTAAGTAATCCTTCGGTTGTAAGGCTTTCAAACTCTTTGTGCGCAACCGAAACTATTATTGCATCCAAATCCTTAAGCTCGTCAGCATTACAAAAGCTTATGCCGTATTCCGCAAGTGCTTCTTCACTGTCGGCAACCGGGTCATAAACCAAGGGCTTTATTCCGTATTCTTTAAGCTCGTTGATTATATCAACAACTCTTGTATTTCTTGTGTCGGGGCAGTTTTCTTTGAATGTAAAACCAAGTATTGCAACCCGTGCATGTTTTACGGAAACATCTGCGGCAATAAGCTTTTTAACAAGCATAGCTGCAATGTAGTTGCCCATCTCATCATTGATTTGTCTGCCCGCAAGAATAATACGACTGCGGTATCCAGTCTGTTCTGCCTTATAAGTCAGATAATATGGGTCAACGCCTATACAGTGGCCACCCACAAGACCGGGCTTAAAATTAAGGAAATTCCATTTTGTGCCTGCTGCCGCAAGCACTGCCTTTGTATCTATGCCCAAACGATCAAATATCATGGAAAGCTCGTTCATAAACGCAATGTTAATATCGCGTTGGCTGTTTTCTATAACTTTTGCAGCTTCTGCAACCTTTATGCTTTCGGCCTTGTATACACCTGCTTTTGCCACAAGGGAATACACCGCAGCAACGGTATCGAGTGTTTCGGGCGTGTCTGCAGAAACGATTTTTATAATTGTGTCAAGTCTGTGTTCTTTATCGCCGGGATTGATTCTTTCGGGGGAATAGCCTACAAAAAAGTCTTTGCCCCATTTAAGACCGCTTTCTGCCTCTAATATGGGAACACAAACGTCTTCGGTAACACCAGGATATACCGTGGACTCATAAACCACTACAGAGCCGGGGATTAGGTTGCGCCCCAACACCTTTGTTGCACCGATAACCGGTCTTAAATCCGGTGTTTTGTCGCTGTTTATTGGGGTAGGAACGGCAACAATATGAAACCTCGCTTCTTTAAGGCGAGACTCATCACAGGTGAAATCAACGCCGCTTTCCTTAACAGCTTCATCGCCAACCTCACGGGTAGGGTCGATACCGGACTTGTATCGTGCAATTTTTTCAGCGTTTATATCAAAACCTATAACATTAATGCTTTTAGCAAAAGCAACAGCTATGGGCATACCAACATACCCAAGCCCTATAAGTGAAAGCTTTTCTTTGCCGCAAAGTAAATCTTCATATAGTTTCATACGCATAAACCTCTTGAATTCTATATTTTCATAGTGGACATCATTTTTTCGTTGACCTTGCCAACTTCAAATTTTTCTTTGCAAAGCTCAAGGCTTGCTTTGCCCATCAAAGCCACCGTTTCCGGTTTTTCAACAAATTTAAGCATTGCTTCTTCTAAAGCTTTGGCATCCTTCACGGGTACCAAATATCCGTTGACACCGTCATTTACTGTTTGACGGCAACCCGGAGCATTGCTTGTAATTATTGGGCGCCCCATACTCATCGCTTCAAGAACGGTACGGGGAGTTCCCTCTCTGTAAGATGGCAAAACAAATACCGAGCATTGGTTAAAATAAGGACGCACATCCTTGGTTTCGCCGAAGTATTCTATAACGCCGCGGTTGACATAATCTTCAACGATATCCTTCGCTACCGAATCTTGAATATTCTCGATGGCGCCCAAAAGCATAAACCTTACTTTGGGATGAGCGCTTTTAACAGCTTCTGCCGCTTGCAGATATTCAAGGGCACCTTTGCAATACATTACTCTCGCCAACATAAAAAAGGTAAGAGTTTCAGGGTAAGGGGAAGGGGTATACCGTTCCATATTAACGCCGCTGCCGTTAACGACCGTACATTTTTCTGCTTTTACAAGCTTTGTATTAACAAACTCCGTCATATCGTCGGGATTTTGAAAAAACACACCGTCTGCTTTTTTTAGTCCTCTTTTATATAAGAAGCGGACGATCTTGTGCAAAATTCTTGCCTTAAGCGTCTTGGAGGTAAAGGTGTAACCCAAGCCTGCAATCATAGAGTATACGCCTTTAACACCGGCTTTTTTTGCCGCTAATGCGCCGTAAATGGAGGGCTTTACGGTATATCCCAAAGTTATATCGGGCTTTTCCTCCTTTATTACAGCAAGCAGGGCTTTGTAATATTCTATATCGCTTTTTATGCTGGTGCCATTGCGAGCCAAAGGAACAACAATGTGTCTAACACCCAAGGCTTCTATTTCAGCTACGTTTTCTGTATCAGGACCTGTGGCAACTACTTCATATCCTTTTGCGGCAATTGATTTAAGCAGATCGCCTCTAAAGTTATATGTGGGTCTGTTTTTTGGGGATATTAATAAAAACTTTTTTCCCATTTAAAACCTCTTATTTTGCATCAACAATTTGTTTTACACATTTGATAAGCTGCGTTCTGTTGTTTTCGAAAAAGCTACTGTCAGCATTGCTTAAGAATGCTTCATAGTCTCTTATTTCCTTAACTCCATTAAAGAATATCTCTTCCAATGCAGCTAAATCTTTTATTTTATCTGAATTGCAGAAACTGCGGGAAAGAATGACACTACCGGAGCCAAGCCTATAATGCTCGCCCAAAATGCTTTTTGCAGATAATGTGCCTTGGTTAAGTCTGGCTATCCCACCGAAACCATAGGGAAGACCTTTTTCCACAAACAGGTTACACAGCTTTTCAACTGTTCCGTTTGCCAAAGGTTCAAACAAAAACTTCATTCCATACCCTATGTGCAAATCGTTAAGCCCTACAAAAACTTCGTCTATACCGCCTACCTCAAGAATTTCCCTTGCATTTTCCACCGATGCAGGAGTCTCAAACAAAAGGCAGTTCCTTTTCTTTCCACCTATTGCGGATATAAAGGTTTCAACTTCTTTTGCTGTAGAGAAATAGGGTAACATTACAACATCCGCCATGCTTTCGGATATTTTTTTAAGCTCTTCAACCGAACCTTCATATATGGGATTTGTCCTAACAAGGACCTCCGCACGATGTAAGCAGGGTTTTATCTTGTTGATATCTTCAATGCTGTGGCAAGATATGACCGTATCCATATTAGCTTGCCTTTCGGCTTTTCCTATTATCTCAAGGTCAATAAATATCCTGTCAACGCCGCACTTATCGGCAATAACTGCTATATTCGGGTCATTGGTTATATACATTAGCTTCATAGCCATTAGTTATTGATACCTTCCTTTTCGGTATTAATGTTGGTGGGTATCGCCTTACCGTTTTCGTCAACTGCAGACAAGTTGCTGTCTTGCTTAAACACTTTTGCAACAGTTGAAAAAAGGATTTTTATATCTGTTAGCAAAGAGATTTTTTCGGTATACTCCAAATCGTATTTTATACGTTGTGTCCAAGGAGTGTTTTTTCTGCCGTTGATCTGGGCAAGCCCTGTTATGCCCGGACGTACCAAAAAACGTCTTTTTTGGTTTTCGGTATATTCCTCTAAAGGCCAAGGGTGATATGTAAGTACCGGCCTGGGACCAATAAAGCTCATTTGTCCCAAAAAAATATTAAATAATTGGGGGAGCTCATCAAGACTTGTTGCTCTGATAAAACGCCCTACTTTTGTAACCCTCGGGTCGCCGCTTGCAGAATAAACGCCGCTGCCTTTGCTTTCTGCACCAACACACATAGAGCGGAATTTGTAAATCTTAAACACCTTTGCGTTTTTACCTAATCTTTCTTGTTTGAAAAGCGCTCCGCCGCGAGATTCTATGACTATACAAAGCGCTATTATAAGCATAGGTAGGGCAAGAACCAGAATTAGCAAAAATGAAAATACTATGTCAAAAAGCCTTTTAAAAAACGGGTAAATCATACACCGCACCTCTTGCGTTGGGGGAATAAACCGCCATCATTTATATATGAGCATAAACATACAAATTAATACACATTTAGACATAGTCATTATACATCTATTTTGCCTTTAAGTCAATGGTTTTTGCTTAATAAAGCCATTAAAATGTAAAACAGAGGATGCTCTGTGGCATCCTCTGTGCAAAACTATTTAATGTTGCGATAAGTCGTTTGGTATGCGGTTATATTATCTGCAAGATTGCGTTTCCTTGTGTAATTTTTAGACATTATTGCCATCATTCGCGGAAAAAGATGTTAGTATAAGCTGAAGCTTTTTATAGTCAACTGTGTTAAAAACTTTTGTATCGTCAACGTCAGCGGCAATTAAATAGGCACCTGTTAAAGCGATATCGCCTTTTAATGCCAATTTCATGGTTATGCAATCAACGCTGGAGACAATGCCGTCTCCGTTCAAGTCACCATTGATAACGACGGCCACGCGTGACATGGGATAATCGCCCACAATAACATCTATAAAGACACCGGTGCCTATATACTCGCTTCCCCCGCAACTAAAATTGACAACGTCGTTTTTAAATGCGCCGTTTAAGGCCATAGGCGTAGTTGCTTCCGGTATCCCGTATATATATCCGTCGATTATCGTAAGCCCGCTGTCTTCTGTGGGGGTAAGCAAATTTACGTATGTTGCAAACCCTAAATGTATCCAACCATCCAATCCATCGTATTCGGTATGGCCCCAACCTGCAGAAATTTCGTAAACGTAGAGATAAGTATCTTTTGGAATAACAGTCAGTGATTCGCTGTCAGTATTGGCGTCACTTCTTAAATTGAGGTTTTCGGTAGTTATGTAAGTACCGGTTGGAATTTCGTTGCCGTAAGGATTTTCTGAAAAACCCACATCGTTAGGATAATTGACAGGCATATTGGCAAAAACGATACCTCTGTATGCAGTGTCTGCAAACTGCTCCCAAGTGAAAGTCTTTGTGGAAATAACGCAAGGGCTGCTTTCTATTCCGTTGCCGCCTGCGTTGGCCTGATAAACAGTAAAACCTTCGCTGTTTTGGCTTAAAAGAATTACCGAGTGCTGTGTATATGCAAGTTTATAACGGATATGGGCGCCCGGTTTAAGCCTGCTTATCAGCGATTGAACGCTTTGTGGGGTGACGTTGCCGCTTTCTATAGAGCCTGCGTTGTAGAACAAATGGCTGTTGTGGTCAGCATCGATAAAACCAAATAGCCTGTAAAACGTGTATCTCGCAAAACCGATGCATTGCACAGCGAGCAAATCCACTTCAGTTCCGTTGACATTTACAAAGCGCAAACAGTTGCAATACTCGCCGGAAGCAACGCAGTTTATAGCAGAACTGTCGTGGCAGGTGCACGCCCTACCGTTTTTGGTAAAATAGTCACCGGGCATATATTCGGCAAAGGGGAAAGTAACATCACCTACGGTTACAAATCCATCTGAATAAACATAAGCTTTAACAAGCTTTTGGGGTATTATAGGGATAAGAATAGCAAAGCATAAAATAAGTGAAATAATATATTTAAAAACTTTCGTCATAGTATCAAAGCTCCTCTTTGATAAAACTATAGCATATTTTACTGCATAAATCAACAATATTTGCAATAAAAACAGTGGCACAGCCCATACAAAGAGGTATTAAAAATATGCCCGAAACAAAAAATCGGGGCAACATTTGCCCCGATAAGGTTATCCGTTGTTAATCCTTTGCTCTTGTGGCTATATCGTCTACGCAATTTTTACACAATAGAATACCTCTGTATTCAAAAACCCCTTCGCCGCCGCAAAGACTGCATTCCGTTCCTGCTTTTCTTAATATTATCTCATTCTCACCCAAGGACATAACAACATTATCCTTAAGGTTAACACCTAAAATTTCTCTAAAAGGTTTCGGTAGGACTATACGACCTGTTTCGTCAATTTGTCTTATTATTTGTTTCATTTCCTAACTCCTTTCTTGACACAATTATATACCTTTTGACAAAAATTGTCAAGAAAAACTTAAATACATAATTCGACAAACTTGCCATTTGTTTTCAGTTGTGTTACAATGAAATGGGTGAATGATATGAAAATAACAGTATTGGCAGAAAACACTGCAAAGAACAATAGCTATAAAGCAGAACACGGTTTAAGCTTGTGTATTGAGACGGCTGACAAACGCATACTTTTTGATATGGGGCAAAGTGATCTGTTCGCCGAGAACGCAAAGAAGTTAGGGGTAGACCTTTCTGCTGTGGATATGGCGGTGTTATCTCACGGACACTATGACCACGGCGGCGGACTTGAAACCTTTCTAAAAATAAATGAAAAGGCACAAGTGTTTGTAAGTACCCATGCTTTTGGCGACTATTATAATGCTACAGATAAATATATCGGTTTGGATAAAAAACTTTATGAAACCCCTCGTTTAACTTTTGTGACAAATGAGTTGACTCCGTTGGCAGAGGGCGTAAGCCTTGTTAGCCTTAATGGGTATATCACCGGTGAACAAATTGACAGCGCAGGGCTTATAGAGGTGTCAGAAGGCGTTAAACGGAAGGAAGAGTTTTTGCACGAAATATATCTTGTTATCCAAGAGAAGGGTAGGCGTATTGTTTTCAGCGGCTGTTCTCATAAAGGTGCGTTGAATATTGCAAAGCTGTTAAAGCCCGATGTGTTTGTGGGCGGTTTTCATTTTTCAAAAATAGAAACAGAAGGTTGTAGTGCGCAACGCCTAACTGATGTAGCTGAAGAATTATTAAATATTGGCGGCGCGTATTATACTTGCCATTGTACAGGCGTGCCGCAGTACGATTATTTAAAAACTGTAATGGGTGAGCGTTTGCATTACCTCTCGACGGGAACAATCGTAACATTTTAACCAATCTCAACAAATAAAGAGCGTGCCGTATAGCACGCTCTTAATATTATTTATACAGCGGGAATTATTTATACAGCGGGAAGAGCAGGCATATCATCAATGTTCTTCCATGTACCTTCTTGCTTTTGTTTTGCGTAATCTCTTAAAGCTTCTACCCACAAATAGTAAGCATTTTTAACAATGTGGTATTCGC
Source organism: Eubacteriales bacterium (assembly GCA_045605905.1). GTDB lineage: Bacteria > Bacillota > Clostridia > Oscillospirales > CAG-382 > SIG636. The sequence continues at coordinate 4,871 of JAZUQW010000157.1, read as the reverse complement.
CGTCAGTACTGTAGTCTTCAACAAGCAACCCCTTACTGTCGGTCAACATTGTGGAAACGTCTATAAAGTCAATACCGTTATCATTGCAGTAATCAAGCACAAGATTGTTGTATTCATAAACCTGTGCGTTTGTACACCTTTCAACAGTCAATCCATCGAACACCTCGGTGTTGTAAGTGCAGGAAAGAAGCACTATCTTCAAGTCGGGATTCTTTGCCTTAATGCGTTCAACGCCCATTACAGCCTCGTTATAAGCGGAAAACACGCAGGTTTCATCAGCTTCTGCACGCTTAAGGTCGCTGTAACCGGAAAGTCCTATATAAAGGGTGTCACAGCCTGTTGCGGCGGGTAGATCGGCAAAATTATAGGCCTGTCCTTGGAACAAAGGCAAAGAATTTTCGGGTGTATCAGGTGTTTGTATGCGGTCGGTTGTAAAGCCCATGCTTACACCTGCACAGAAAAGCGCTTCACCAAGTATACTTTCATCCACATCTTGACGCCACTCGCCTACATATCTGCCAAAATGCATCATTATAGAGTATCCTATGAATACCGAGTTGTTAAAGAACGTATCAACCTCGTCAGTAGTTATGTCGCTGTCATCAGGCAATTCGTTAAGCGGAGTACCGCCGTTAGAGGGTCTGCCACCATTGGGACGATCGGGTCTGCCGGGTCTGTCCGGCCTTTCGCCATCGGGTCTTTGCGGTTTGCCACCCTTGTCTTCAGAGCTTTCATCAACTATTGATACTTCTGCATCAGCCTCTTCCGAAACGGCACTTTCTGTTCCGCTTTCTTCGCTTTCTACCGCGTGTGCAGAATCCTCTACACTATTATCGTCTTCGCTTGCTACGGTTTCAGGTACACTGTCGTTTTTGTTGTTGTCTTCTTCATTTTTACCGCAAGCGGCAAAGCAACTAACGGTAAGCCCTGCGGCAACTATTGCCGCCATAATTCTTTTAAACAAGGTGTTCATAAAGCCTCTCCCTTAATGAATTGTTTTGCTTATTATAGCAAAGTGTAAGAATTTTGTCAATGTTTGTTATTTTGCGCTTTGTTGGGCATATATTCGGTGCGCATTGTGCTTGACAATTATTTGTGTGAATGGTAAACTGATTTAAGTTAGTATTTTGTGTTTTACAAGGAATAAAAACTATGTTAAAAAGAAGTAGGTATTCTATCATAAAGGTTGGTTTGGTTTGTGCCGTTGTAATGTTTTTTGTTATGCTTCCCTCAATGGTCAGTAATAACGGCATTTACATTATTCGCGGCGATTACGTTGACCAATATTTGCCGCGCTTGATAAAAGCCAAAAAGCTTCTGTCGGGCGGCTTTGCCACATGGGATTGGTATAACTTTTTTGGTGCTTCATACAACAGATTTGGCGCTATATTCACCTTAAATTCGGTATGTCTGCTGTTTCCGCAAAGGCTCATACCTTATGTAGTTACATATATTCATCTTGTGCGCGCGGCGTTAATAGGGATGGCCTCATATGCGTTCCTAAAGTCCATATCAAAAAGTGACAAGCATTGCTTTCTCGGGGCTTTACTGTATACGTTTTCGTCATATTCTTTTGTTAACTTTGAATTTATGCAGTTTTTGGATGCTTTATGGGCGTTTCCTTTATTGCTGTTAGCGGCAGAAAAAATGTTTCAAAGTGATAAATATAATCACTGGCTGATATTATGTGCCTTTGTTTCTTGTGCCATCAGTTTTTATTTCTTCGTGTTCTCCACAATATCGTTTTCCATATACTTTCTGTGCAGGTTTTTCTTTTCAGCAGCATGGCAGAAAAAAAGAGATGCAAAGCACTTTATAATAGCCGTAATCGAATACGTATTGGGCTTCTTATGTGCGTTTGTCGTGGTAGCACCGTATCTTTACCGCACCTTCAATTCTGCGGGATCAGCTCAAGAGATAGGGACAAAAATAGGGTCAAAGTTGATTTGCGATAACACCTTGTTTTCACGGTTGTTCTCCTTGTTTACTCCGGCGTCTACTAACAGATTTAATACTTTCGGGTGGTCTCGTTGGAACTCTATGGCGGCATATGTCCCCATATTCGGCGTGTCCTTTGTGTTCTCACTGCTGTGTAAAAAGGATGTAAAAGACAGAAAGTGGATATGCGTTTTAAGTATAGCCGCCTTGGCATGCGTAATGTCGTCCGGTATTAGCTTGGTCTTTAATATGTTTTCATCAACATATCTTCGTTACGCCTATGCAATGATACTGTTTTTTGTAATTGCAACGGTTATCTTCTTGGATAATTATGATGCAACAGCGGCAAAAAAAGGTGTGCGAATAACTGCGGTTGCCTTTGGCTCCGTTTTAGCCGTGTATATGCTATGTTATTTTGTCCTTGGCAAATTTTCTGCCGCCGCAGAATACCTTGTATATACCCACGATACTGAAAAACAAAGCGCACATTTTTATATGCTGTTTTCGGTCGTTGCCGCCCTGTGTATGCTATTTTGTCTTATATTGTTTGTAAAGTCAAAAGCCGTTCGCAAGCGTATTGTTCCGCTCACCGCCACCGTTTTGGTGGTATACGGTTCTATATACACCCTTGTTAACCTTAAGGATGAAAACCTACTTGATTATTTTCCTTCATCTGATATCAGTTTGAAAGAACAGGTAGAAAAATACTTTATTGAGCTTCCGTATTTCGAGGAAGGTGATGATTACCGCATAGATTTTTCCCCGCAGTTACGCAATTATTCTTATGTTGCAACAAAACCTTCAATCACCGTTTTTGAAAGCGTACGAAATACCTATGCTTCGGAAATGGCAGATGCGTTGAATATGCAAAATGGAAAGGTTGACGTTTATCCGGTAAGTAATGAAAACGGGTTGCGTACTCTTATGGGAGTAAAATATTATTATGACCTGTGCCCAAAGGACAATGTACCTATACCCGAAGGCTTTGTATTTGTAAGGCAGGATAACTCAATAAACGTGTACGAAAACGAAAACTATATTGGTATGGGTTTCTCTTACGGTAACTATATTACCCGTTCCGACTTCAATAAGTTGAAGCCTACTAATCCTGCCGACTTTATGCTCAATGTCTTGGTGGTAGAGGATGATGACAAGTATTTGCTTGAAGATGTTTTGCCGTACTATGACGGCGAAAATTCAACTTACGAAAAATTGAAATTCGATAGCTTTAATACAACATCAAAAGGCTTTACAGCTACAGTTTCAGCTGAAAAAACGGAGATAATGTATGTATCGCTTCCTTACGAGGACAAGGGGTGGACAGCAAGTGTTAACGGGGAAGAGGTTGACATAATCAGGGCTAATGTAGGGTGCGTAGCGTTTGAGATCCAAGCGGGTGAAAACACCGTGGTTTTTGAATATAAATCCCCTGCGGAAGGTATAGGCTTTACGATGTCCTTGGTTGGAATAGCGTTGGTAGTAATCTATTTGATGCTGTACAAGGCGTTTTATAAAAGGATAAATATTTAATAGCTTTTAATATAAAAACAGGGCACAACTTTTTAGTTTGTGCCCTGTTTATTGTCACAAAAATTCCCCTGTGCATGCACAGGGGAATTACTATTATTTAGCTGCGTTTGCCTTAACTTTGTCAACAGTGATCTGAATATTCATTTCTATAAGGTCTTTTTGACCTTCTACGCGGGATTGAATATTAATGTCAAGCTGTTCAACAAGGCTCATGGTGTTCCACTTGCTGCCGAATACTTGACCAAGGTCAAATACGCGAGAGCCGAATACTATATCAAGAACTTCTGCACTGTCGGGATCTTGTGCATCAGATCTCTTAAGCTGCTTTTCGTAATATTCAGGGGTCAAATAGTCCTTACTGTATGCGCCGAGAGCATCAAGGATTATGCCCATCTGCTTACCCTTTTCGCCGTCAGAGTTTGCACCAACGGGAACAAACAGAACGCTGGTGGTGTGTGCGCCCATGTTGTGATAATATCTGTCATCGGCTGCGTTGTACTTGGGAATGGGGAGGAAACCAAAGTCATCATCCATATCTCTGAAGTAGGGAAGATGGATAAGTGCGCACATAAAGAACAAACCTCTGCCTTCTTTGAAGGCGTTGCATACAGGTTCATAGAAACGGTCGCCTGTCCCGCCGTACTTGTCAAGATATTGAGGAAGGTCGGTTACAAGAACATCGTTAGCGTTAAGATAAAGATTTACAGCATCAGTAAGCGCTGTGTAACCGTTGCCGCTTACAAAGTCAAATACAGGCTCGTCGTTAGCGTTCTTGTCAACTATTCTGTTACCGCTTGCAAGGAAGTGGTTATAAACAGCGGTGGTTTCGGTAAGGAAGCCGTAAACGTCAAACTCGTCTCTTGTGCCGTCAGCGTTGGCATCGTAACCAAAGCCTGTAACCTCTTGCAAAAATGCATCAAATGTCCATTCACCGTTCAATGCCATATCATAAAGGTCTTGGGGATTGCCGCCATTTTCGATATAAAGGTCCTTGTTGAACAAAAGAACAAAGGTACCGTCGTTATCGTAAGTATTGATGTCACCAAGCGCATAATAAAGCTCGCCGCAGAGAGAAAGGTCTTCAACTGCGTTTTGGTCCCACCATGGCTGGTCAAAGTCTATGCCCAACTCGTTAAGGTCAACAAGAAGACCGTCTTCAACAAATGCATAGTAGTAATAGTAAGATTCAAAGCAGAAGTCATATTCAGCAGTGCCGCCGAGAATGTCTTCGTTAAGCTCTGTACGAATATCACCGGGGGTGTCGGTGCTCATTTCACCGGTGATCTTACAGTTGTAGTTCTTTTCAACCTCGTCAAGAACCTTCTTTTTCGCAAGGTTGATGTTGGTCATAGTGCCGTCTTCAGAGTCTTCCCAAATAACTTCGCCCTGGAAGTCGATGGAAG
>JAZUQW010000156.1:0-29317 GCA_045605905.1 Eubacteriales bacterium | reverse complement strand
CCAAGAAGTCGTCAGACTTCTTGGGGTAATTGTCGGGGGCTCCGAGAAGTCGTCAGACTTCTTGGGGTAATTGTCGGGGTCTCCGAGAAGTCGTCAGACTTCTTGGGGTGATTGTCGGGGTCCCCGAGAAGTCATCAGACTTCTTGGGGTGATTTGGGACGATTATACAGAAAAAGTGCGCAACCGAAGCCATACACCTAAAAACAATAAAGCTTATTTATAAATAGGCAAAAAGCTTTCTTACCTCTTTATTTACAGGGGCGCCGTATTGGCAAAGCTCAAAGGCTTCGGCATACCTTATTCTTTTGCCCTTTTCCTTGCCGTATTTTTCTATCAGATCAGCCCTGAATTTTGCGGCGGGCTTGGCAAAGCGCACGGCGTATCCTCGGGGTAGAGCTAAAACTTCCTCGTCTGTGTGGCTTGTGTCCGTGTCCATCCCTTTAAGCCACGCAAAGCGGGCTTTTTCGTCGGTGGGTACGTTTTCTCCGTTGGTATAGGGTAGCCACTCATATACTTGAGAGGCGTTAAGGTGGGCAATTTGCAGTTTTATATCTATTACCTCGTCTATCCCCACAATAAAATCACAGTTAAAGGCGGGCGGCGCAAAAGCATCTTCGTAATACATAATCACGGGGGCCGTTCTCATTGCCGCCGTTTCGGGGCACTCGTGAGGAACCACCAACAGATAGGATGCATCCTGCACAAGCATGGCGCAGGCACGGTGGTCGGCGTGGTAATCGTTGGGTCGGTGTGTAATGATAATATCCGGCGCAAAGCGTCGTATACAGCAAATCAAACGACGGCGTGTGGGTAGGTCGGCAACAAGGGCGCAGTCGGCTTGATCGCTCCATATTTCGTATTCTATACCAAGCAACTCTGCAACAGCGGCGGATTCCTTGGCGCGCACCGCAACCGTCTCCTCGGCGGATAGAATATGGTGGCCGCCGCAACCGTTGGTAAGGCTTAAAAACTTAACTGTATGTCCAAGCTGTGTCAGCTTGTAGGCGGTGCCGCCGCAACGGAATTCGTTATCGTCCTGATGTGCGCCAATCATAAGTATTTTCATGGGCGTTCTCCTTGAGATGCTTTTTTTGCGCATAAGGTTTACAATATCCTTTTCTTGCTTTTAAAATATCAAAAGCACCATAGATATTATTGTACCATATTTTTTGAATTTCTACACAGAACTGCCTGATGGGGTATGGACAAAAATATCAACTATCTCAAACCTGCTTGCCGCCAAGCCGTCCCATTTGCTCCAGCCCGTAGTAATGGCCAATTTTCTGTATAGGTTGTTCCCGCCCGTGCTTCGCACCATTTTAACAAACGCTTTGTTAACGTTGTTTAATACCTCGCAGGCCTCTTCGTCTATTAAACCATCGGTGTAATCTCTCGGCTCGCTGCAAAAAGATATAGCCAGCTTGTCATCATAGGTGTTTAAGTTTTCCACTAACTTCTTATATGACGTGTTCAACATTTCGATAATAGAGTCTTGATTTGCATAGTTCAAGCTGGTCCACATATAATCATAATCGTCATACAAGGTCAGTATTATGTAAAAATCATATTCGTATGCGCAGTCGATAATGTTTCTTAGCTTTTTTACGTACACTGAATTCAAATCACCGTAGATACCGTTAACCAAATGTGCATATCTACAGCCTATTTCCACAGCATTAAAGCCTTGCTCACTAATCCATCTGAAGTAGGCATCGTTGTCGTTGTTTTCGTTTATTCCGTTAAAGTAATTTATACCAAATACTATGTTTGACAACCATTCTTTCGCAGTTTCTGCTTGCGCTTCCGTTTCCTCGGAAGAAGAGTTTTCATCCGAAAGCGAGTCAAACCCGTCGATAAGTTCGGCGTCGAGCTTAAGCACAAATGCTGCATCAAGGCTGTCTACCATGCCGTCTGCGTTAACGTCGGCGGCATTAAGCCCAACTCCCTCAAGCACAATAATGCGTGCGTCGTGCATGAGAATTTGTGACGCATCAAGGCTGTCAGTGACGCCGTCGCTGTTTGCGTCACCGATTATACGGGCAGAGCTAACAATGGGCAAGGATATTACAAATATTAGAGCTGCCAAAACAGAAGCAATTGCACATTTCATAATCGTTTCCCCTCTGCATATTACCGATTACAATAATATTGTACAGTTTTTAGCCGTTTTGTCAATAGAGATGATAGCGTCCCTCTGTGCTGAAAAAAGGAGCTATCAAACTTGAAGAAGACAGCCCCCCGCTTTTCTGCGGAAAAGTTCGGCCGGCTCTGACAGTCCACCGGACTGTCATTCACTACCGTCCGTCAAGTCCTCTCGTATCAAAAGACCATTAAAAAAGGCTCCCTTTCGGAGCCTTTTTTAATGGTGCAGTGCCCGTAGTTAAATCTGAACCCAAGGGAGAGGCGGTTACTTCTTCAAGTGAGGTTGTTTTTGCGCTGTCTTTGTAATTGAATACAATTACTATTCTGTCATCGTAAAGGAAAACTGCGTTTATGAAAGCGTCAACCAATCTTTTGCGGTGTTCGGTTTTTGTGATGTCAAACTTTCGGAGCCTTGTAAGCCATTCCACAACCATTGCTTTTGTAAGCATCGGCTTTTTCCTTTGCTTTAGCGTTTTTCTGCCACTTTTTCCACCGTTCCCCTCGCCTCCCGTTGGGGGTTGTAGGGGTATCCCCTGCGCCCTGTACTTATGTACATAAGTACGAGGGCACATACTTATGGTATAAGTCCCTCGTTTGTTTATATACGTTAAGCCGCTTCTCTTACCAACCGTACCTGAATCGTATAACTCTATCGAAGGGACGGCGATGTTCCCTTAATATTTTTATACAAGGAGGTATTCCGATGAGGATAGGGTTGGTTGCGGCAAAGTGCCTTATAATAAATTTGTCCATTGTGTGCTATCCTGTCCCAATTTGGCTAAAATCGTTGACAACTTTGGTATTTTAATGTTATACTGATCTTAACAACAAACGGAGGTATTATTATGAGCTTTAAGGTTGAAAATGGATTACTTAGAGAATACAATGGCAAGGACAAGTTTGTTACCATACCCGAAGGAGTGACGGCGATAGGCTATGGTGTATTCAACCGTTGCACCTCTATTGTCGAGGTAATCATCCCCGAAGGCGTTACACTTATAGGGGTATTTGCATTTGCCAATTGCACCTCCCTTGCCAAGGTAACAATTCCCAACAGCGTAACCAAGCTGTTGTATAATGCGTTTGGAAATTGCACCTCTCTTGCAGATATCATCATTCCCAGTGAAGTAAAAAGCATAAACGTCTACGCCTTCGAAGGTTGTACAGCACTTAAGATAATAACCCCCAAGGGGAGCTATGCGGAGCAGTTCGCAAGATTACACGGCATCTCCGTAGAAAACTGTTAATTACACAAAAACACCACGGTATATTTTCCCACTGAAATAGTCAATAGTTAGCAGACACAAAAAAGACGAGATTAAACTGCCGATTCAGTATTGGACTGGAGCTTTTTAAGTATTCGGACGGGACGTACATAATCGAAGCGGTGAATTGTGTCAGCAATTACTTGGTGGTGATAATTTAATAAAACTTTTTCAAACGTTTTTTACATGCACAGCCCAGTGTGCGTAAAACAAAACCGGCGTGATATACTTTAGTCACAGGCAAGGGCATACCCCCGAAGCAAAAAAGCAAGCAGTCGTCAAAAGGCAACCGCTTGCTTTAATCCTATTCCGTTTTAACTTTTACCCCGACTACCTACAAAGAGCCGTCAAAGCATAACGAAAAATCCGAACCCATCTCCAATTGGATAAAGGTTCGGATTTTCACTGTCTGGTGCGGATGACAGGACTTGAACCTGCAAGCCGAAGCACTGGTTTCTAAGACCAGCATGTCTGCCAATTCCATCACATCCGCTAATATACTGTAAAAAAGTATGCAGTTGTCGAATATTGCTTAAAAAGCGTTTGCAGAAAGAATCCCAGTCCGTCCGAAGGAATATCAAACAAACCGGGAAACTAAAGAAAGGGAAAAAGAAAGTTCGTTTCAACTTAACAAAGTATAACATATAAAAACGGTTTTGTCAATAGTAAAAAGCGGTGTTGACATAGGCAAAAATTCCACAAGGCAACCAAAAGCTAAAAACAAAAAAGCACAGATGTATGTGGGGAAAGCCGTTGCTCGTTAACGGTTGGCGCAACATCGTTCTATCGGGGCCTTCGAGAAATCGTCAGATCCCTTGGGATGACTATTTTGTATTAAACATAAGGCTTATTACCCACACAATCAACCGTATAAAACCATAATTAAGGGCGTAGCCGCAGGGCGCACCCGTTATAAAGCGGCGCAGGTTGGTGGATGTCTTTATTTTGGCAAACTGTAAGGTCCAATCCAAAAGCATAGGAAAGCACAATAAAATTAACACTACGGGATGTATCGTCCATATCCACCACGTACCAAAAGCCGCCAAATGTCCGCACAAGCACCCAAAGCAACGGGCGCATATGGGCATTTGCTTACCGTTTATAAAAAAACTACGCTCCGGCAATTGGTGGCAACCGGAAGAATACCCCCATGTCATTAGGGATACATACCATTTTTTACTCATAATAACAGTTACGCTTTGTTTCCGCCTTAAGTTTTTCAAGCTTCTCAATCTCTTGTGTAGTACGTTTAGACTTTTCCAATATATAAGTAATGGGAATAAATATCCAAAGAGTTGCCGCAAGGATCACAGAAACCTCTTTTTCGCCGCTCCAGTGTTGGATGTCGAAAACGATTATTGCGACTACAGCCAATATTTCGGCAACAATACTTAATACAAAAAGGCGGTTGAAAACCTTTGCTTGTTTTCTTGCTTTTCTTTTTGCTGCCTTAAGCTCTTGGTTAATAGCATCCAAGTCTTTAAATCTATGAGAGCAGTTTTTGCATACCCAAGCAGTTTTAGAGCGTACAGATGTATTTACCTTGGTTTTACTGCAAGCGCCGCAAAGTATGCCAAAGGGTCCGAGACATAAATAGCCCAAACAGCCTTTACCTATAGAAAAACCGCCTTTAGAGCTGCTTCTTACCTCGGTGGAAGAGATTGTTTCCAAATTGGTTGACTTGCAACGGGGACAATGGAACGCACCGCTACTGCCACCGTACATATTATTGTTAGGCATATATGCTTGCTGGTTTGATGTGATTTGTTGCGCATTATCGGTGGTCATAAAAGAATTTGGTGAGCCGCCATCCACTCTGTTGCCGCAGCCACTGCAAAAAGCACCGTCGTCTGCCAACTGCTTACCGCAATAACTACAATACATCTAAATCACCCCTCTAAATAAAAACGCACGGTTGTCCTGTGACAGGACAACTTTTTGCTACGCATAGTATACCATTGTGTTTGTCCTGTGTCAAGACAAAGTTTGGAGATAAGGGGTGTGTTTATGGCAAGAATAATTGACGGAGAGGCAATGAATATGGTAGGAGACAAGGTAAAACAGTTGCGGTTGGCAGCACGGATGAGTCAACAGAAGCTGTCCAACAGGCTGGAAACCTACGCCATATATATCTGCCGCGGCTCTATATCACGCATAGAGGACAAGCAACGTACCGTTACGGATATTGAGCTGTATGGGTTGGCAAAAGCACTGGGGGTTACAATTCAAGAGCTTTTCGAAACGGAATAGGCAAAAAAAGATTGAATCAAATCAATTCGATATGGAGCGACTGCAGACAAAACTAAAAGGCGGCGGACTTCTTGGGGCGATTTGCGTTTAAGTTAAGCCATATCCGTTTGTTTAAATATATGGGTCAGACGGGGAAGATGGAGTTGTTGTTTTTTAAAAAAACAAAACCGTATTCTTTATGTTGCAAATGCGGATTAAAAATTTTTGCATATTTTTTTCGTGGCGGCACAAATTAATTGCAAACGCAATTTGAAAGCAGGATACTGTTATGTTAAAAAGATTAAAAACAACGGCGCTTGCCGCGCTTTGCACCTTACTTTGCACGGTGTTTATCGTTAACGCCGCGCTGCCCGACAGCATAAGCGTTTTCGGTGGCGCTGATGTTAACACCGCTGTAGAGGACAAGCTGGCATCCCCTGTGTTTACCGCCGCGGTCAGCGGCGACACCGCAACCGTGAAGCTTTGGGGGATGTTCCCCGTAAAAAGCCTTTCCCTTAAGGTGGTAGATCAAAAAAAGCTATACCTTGGCGGGATGGCATTTGGAGTAAAGTATTTTACAAAAGGCGTGCTTGTGGTGGGGCTTTGCGCGGTGGAAGGCTTTGGCGGCTCTGTTTGCCCCGCGGAAGAGGCGGGCATTAAAAAGGGTGATATTGTTTTGTCCGCTGCGGGTGTAGAGATTGACAGTGCCGCAACCCTTAAAACCGTAATTGACGAAACCGGCGGCAATGCCTTGCCTTTAGAGGTAAAGAGAGGCGACGATGTATTTACCACCGCCCTGTATCCCGCACTGTCGGCGGCAGATAATGGTTATAAGGGCGGAATGTGGGTGCGTGACTCTACGGCGGGCATAGGAACCGTAACCTATATCAGCACCGACGGCAAGCAGTTTGGGGGATTAGGTCACGGTATTTGCGATACCGATACCGGTGCGCTTATGCCCCTTGGCAGCGGCGCGGTGGTTGATGTGGACATAAGCACTGTACGAAAAGGCACAGCGGGCTATCCCGGCGAGCTAAAGGGAAGCATGGGAAGTCTGCGCCGCGGTTACCTTACCGCCAACACCGCCACCGGCGTTTACGGAATTTGGGAAGTACCACCACAGAATTTGGGCGATCCGTTATCCGTGGGGCTTTCGGACACCGTAAAAGAGGGTAAGGCGCACATTTACTCCACCGTGGACGGACAGCGCAAGAAGTACGAAATAGAGATAGAAGAGGTATATAACGCCGATGAAGCTAACCGAAATATGCTAATAAAGGTTACCGACAAGGGTTTGCTTTCCAAAACCGGAGGAATAGTGCAGGGGATGAGCGGAAGTCCCATTGTCCAGAACGGAAAAATTATAGGGGCGGTTACCCACGTACTGATCAACGACCCTACCCGCGGCTACGGAATATTTATAGAAAACATGCTTGCAGCCGCACAATAACAATTGCCCCAAGAACTCTAACGACTTCTTGGGGGATCCCGACAAAAAAACAGGACAGCCGAAGGTAGCTAACGGCCGTCCTGCTTTGTTATTTAAAGGCTTTCATCAAGTATCAAAAATGCAGCGATACCTAAAACAGAGAATATCAAGCCTATATATGCTAATGTGCATTTTTGCTTGGCTTTTGAGGATTCCACATAGGATATTATGCTTAAGATTAACGTTGCCGCTATATAAAATAGAAGCACGTCTCTGTCGCCTCCTGAGCAAAAAGAACCCACAAGGGTAAACATAGCAGCAATGCCAAAGTTTTTTCCGGTGTTCTTTTTGGCGCGAGTTTTTTCTTCCCGTTCAGAGTGCCTGTTTACAGGCATACCGCAATTAGCGCAAAAAGCGGTGTTTTCAGTAAGCTTTGCTCCGCAGTTTTTACAATACATAAAACCCCTCCTTTTTATAACTAAAAGGTTATATTTTCTGACAGTTTAACATAAAGGTGATATTATGTCAATACCAACTGGTTATAAAGGTGGGGTTCGATGAATAATTACTATCCGCGGCTTAAGGATTTAAGAGAGGATAACGATTTATCACAGCATGAGGTTGCACAATACTTAAATATGAAACAGCCTCAATACAGCCGATATGAACGAGGCATCAGAGATTTGCCCACAGATGTTTTGATTAAGCTTGCAAAGTTGTATAAAACTTCTGTGGATTATTTGTTGGGAATAACAAATAATATTAATCCGTATAAATAAAAGGGACTTTCAAGTGTAAAAACACAAAAGTCCCTTTTTCTTTATGTTTTTTATAATTTTCGGGTTGGTTTGTTATAGGCAGATAGCTTTTTTACGCACCATTCCAATTGCTGCAACGGTGGCCATCAGACCGAAAAGCACATAGAGGGAAGCGCCCTTGTCTTCTGTGGGCGGTACGGTAGGCAGCTGCACTTCTTCTACTTGCAGATTTTCCGCAAGTGCGGATATTTCCCCGTCGGTAAGCCCTATCTTTTTAAAGTATTCCATAACCTCTGCCTTTAGGTCGGCGTTTTCCAGGTCCTCCACCTCAAAGGCGGTCTTAAGGGTCTTTACTATATTACTTTCCGCAATGGCGTTGTACATTTCAGACCCCACTTCTACGCCGTAGTAGTTGGCGTAGGTTACCATATAGTCTGCCACAAGCTCTTCAAGCTCTGCCCCCGCAAAGCAGGCAAGCAGGGCAGAAACATAGCCTGCGCGGTCCTTGCCTTCCTTGCAGTGGACTGCGTAAACGCCTTTGTTTTCCGCAAAGAACTTTAAGCCCCGGGCAAGTCCTTTTTCAAACTCTTCTGCGGTAAAATCTATGCCCAAATTTAAATAAATAACCTTTTGATTGCTGTAATAGCTGTTTGCAAAGTCGGGGTACTGCTGTGCTGTTTCTTGGTTGTCCGCCAAGTTCATTATAACCGTTACTCCTGCATCTTCCAGGGCGGCATCTGCGTAAAGGTTACGGCCAAGCTCGGGGTTGATGGGGCTGGAGCTTCGGTACAGCACACCCTCCGGCAAGTTGCCTACCTGCAGGTTGCGGAAGTTGGCAAACTGTTGGTCGGAAAGCCGGCTGTAATCGTCTCGCTCATTACTGCGGGTCAGCTCGCCCAGCAGATAGCCTGCCATATAGCCCTCCTTTTCCGCCAAGGAAAAGCTTACGTAAATGGGGAAGCTCACATTTTCGGCGGCAAGCCACCACCAAGCTCCCTCGGCGTCGGTCTGCTTTATTGCAATACCGTAGGTCTCGGCAAAATTGCCCATGTTTATGGCAAGCGCCACATTACCTGTAGGACTTCCGTCCTCATCTTTTTTTACAATTACCGCCGCCTCGCCGCTTTCCACGTGGTTATATGTGGGCACAACGGGTAAAACAAGGGCATGGTTTAAAAACTCCACCTTTACAAGGTCGCCCCAAGCGTAGCCCATTTCATCAATAAAAGTTTGCGCGGCGCAATCGGTGTACACGTTGCCGTATTTGCTTATCCAAACGTCTGCTTCCACGCCGCCTACGGAAATTCCCTCCGCCGCGGCAGTAACCGAGCTGCAAAGCAGCATAACAAAAGTCAGTAACAACACTGTAAGTCTACGCATAAACACTACCTCCTGTCCAAAAAAGCTTTCCAAGAAAAAGTCTAACACAGCGGTCAACTCTTGTCAACCACTTTGCCTTTTTAAGCCGGTTGACAAATTGTTTTTTCGATAGTATAATAATATTAAAGTATTTATTTGTGCGGAGGCGGCATGGAAAAAAGATGTATCTATTGCAACGCTCTTGTCGATCAAAACGCGGCATTTTGTCATAACTGCGGCGGCGCAAACTTTGCCCCTGTAACGAAAGAACGCAAAGGCGGCAAGGGCATATGGATCTTTTTTGTGTTGGCGGTGTTGATTATTGTGGGTGGCGTTGCGGCAGCTTTTGCCTTCTCTGCGGATAAAGACAGCCAAAGAGAAAAAAAGACAGTCTCTGAAAGTTTGCGGGAGAGCGAAGGTGATACTGTTGACACGATAAGCCCGCCTGTACTCGATGGTTACACAAAGGGCAGTTATGAATACGGCGTGTATACAAATTCCTGGGCAGACCTGTACCTTGAGGTAGGCAGCGATTGGTATGTGGGCACCCAGGCAGACCGTATCAATTATGAAGATGCTGTTACCGAGTGCGGCTTTTTTGCCTCCGCAAACGGTATGACTCAATTTGTTATATGCTTTGAGGATGTAAGGGAATACAGTGACCAACTGACCGTAGAGATGTATGCGGAAAATGTATACAACGGGTTTGAAAACTCTATCAGTTCTCAAGGTATCACCTGTGAGCTTTTGGAAAAAGCCTATGTTACTTTGGCAGGGGAACGTTACCTGTACCAAAAGGTAGAGTTTTTTGGTACTCAATTTGCATATCAGCATTTTTGGGTGCGCATGAAGGAAGGCAGAATGATAATGATATCCTGTACCACCTTAAATGAGGAGATGGTGCAATCGGTTACCGACAGAATAGAAAAATTATCGGGGAGAATGTAATTTATGGAAAAAATATGCTTAAACTGTAACACCGCCGTTGATGCTTCTTTTAAGTTTTGTCCCGCGTGCGGCGGCTCGCTGTTCAAAGAAAAAGAGGAACCCGCAAGCAACGGAGCGGTTCCCGTGCCGGTTATAAACATCAACTCTCCTTCTGCGGTCGATGATGCTCCTACCCAAGCGGCGGGCAGTCAGCTTGGCTCATCCTTGGGCGACGGCATTGGCGGAGCTGTACCCGGTCAGCAGGCGGGGCAGGCTTTGGGCGGCGGATTTAACGGTCAGCCCGCAGGAGACAAGACCGTGGCTGTGGACCGCCACGATGCTCCGCAGGAAGGGCAGGGCTATCCAAACAACGGACAGCAGGGTTATGCCCCAAATCAAGGTTATCAAAACTACGTTCAACAGGGTTATGCCCCTAATCAAGGCTATCAAAACTACGTTCAACAGGGTTATGCCCCTAATCAGGGTTATCAAAACAACGGACAACAGGTGTATATCCCCAATCAGGGTTATCAAAACTACGGTGACCGGGGTAACGGCGGTATAGGTGGCGGGATAAGTTCGGCTGTTTCCGCGCTGAAGCCGAAAAAAAGCATTAAAAAATGGGTTATCGGCATAATAAGCTCTTTGGTGGCGGCAGGCGCTGTTACAGGCGGTGTTATCTACTATGTTAACCATACTGAAAACAATAAAACAGAAAACAACAAAACCGAAAATAACCAAACAAATATCAATGCAAACTATATCGGTCAGGTATCCGACAACTGCTATACCAACGAGTGGGCAAACCTTAAGTTTAGCTTTGAAAACGGATGGACTCAAGACACAGCCCTTGATAAGGTGGATCTGGGCAGCGAGTTTGAGTATGCCTTTTCCGCTTCCGGCAGTGATGCTTCAAACGTTGCAATGTACATCGTGCAGGGAGGGCAGAGTTATACCGCGGACAGCTTCTTTGATGACAAGTTGGATGTTTTCTACGATTACATAGAAACAGACCTGCAGGAAGAGTTTGATGAGCAGCTGGAAAGCTATTTGGGCGACAGCGGCATGCTTGGCTATATTGATATAAAGTTTACCCATAGCACCGACCAACGCTTTGATTATACCGTTGCCGATGAGAACTACCGCGCGGTAAAGATAACCATCAGTGCGGGGTATGATCTCTACGGTCAAAGCATAAGCATCCCTTACGGCTATTGGTATTTGTGCGCAAAGGAAAAGGAAGGTAAGATTATTTTGCTTGCTTCCTTCAGTACGGCGGACCATATGGCAAAGGGCGGTATCAATAACTTCCAGCCCTTTAAATAAAGAAAAGGCGATTTTAGCGCAAAAATGTGTGTATAAACATACATTTTTGCGCTATGCTTTTTCGAAATGCACAAAAACGGTTGACAAAGCATACAAAAGAGGAGTATACTTCACATAGGGTGTTAACAAACACTTTGATTATTTTTATTTAAGGAGAGCTTTTATGAAAAGGTTAATCGTTATCTTTTTGACCCTTTCGCTTTTGCTTGGGCTTTGCGCTATCCCCGTAAGCGCGGCAAAGGATGCAAGTGCTGACCTTGTTGAAGCAAAGGACGTAACAGGCAGCTACTATTATTACAGCGATGCTGACGGTATGCCCGAATCGGCACACAACTACGACAATTATACCGACGTTTCTTGGTACATAGTACGCGAGGGCGCAACAAGCATCAGCGTAACGTTTTCTTCCGATACACAATTGGAAAACGGCTATGACTACATAGAAATTTACGATTGCACCGATAGCTTGGTTGGCACTTATACCTATGACCAGCTTATGGGTGAGACGGTTGCCGTAAGCGGTGACGTTATGCGCATCCGTTTGGATACCGACGGTTCCGTTACATACTACGGCTTTAGGGTTGTGGATATCTATACCGATGGCGGCACCGATTTTACTCCCTACCGTGATACGGTTTTGTTGCTGGACAATTCTGTAAGTATGGAGGGCGCTCCTCTTGATGCTTTAAAGACTGCCGCTAAAGATTTTTGTCAGGCAATGCTTGCCAGCGGAACAGGTAACAGAATAGCTCTTGTTATTTACGATACCGAGCTTGTTAACGTATGCAACTTTACTTCCAACATCTATTTGTTGGAAAACGCTATAAACGCCATGGATGGCGACGGCAGTTGGACCAATACTGTTACCGCGGTTGACAAGGCTGATGAGCTGCTTTCCAATACCGATGCGTTAATCAAGAACCTTATTATATTTACCGACGGACTTCCCACCTACGGTTATGCAGAAAGCGATGGCAGATATGACTATGATGATATAGACACGTATTACGGTTATACAGGTCATTATGTTTACGAATTTGCAAACGGTCTTTATCAAAACGTATCTGAATTAAAGGACGACTACAACATTTTCACCTTCGGCTTTTTCCATAATATGTACGATTACGAGCGTGAATTTGGTATTCGCCTTCTTAACGACCTTCAAAACGCAGGTTACTATGAGGTTACCGATCCCGCTTTGTTGAGCGATGCTTTTGACGAAGTTATCAACCATCTTACCCACCCCGCTTGTACAGCTACCTTGGTTGACAACGGCGACGGCACTATCACCCTTACAGTAACCTTGCCCGAAGATATCGCCAACGGCGCGTTTAACGTTTTTTGGTCCGAACTTCTTGAATACATAGACGACTCTTACTCTACCGATATTGGTGACTCTGTAAGCGGCGAGTGCAACATTGTTCAAAACGACAACGGCTTTGAAGTAAGCTTTGCTTCTTCCGCTAAATTCCCTCGCGGCGCAGTTGCTTTAAGAGCAAGATTTAATGTTGCGGCAGGCGCATCTATCGGCAAGGAAGATATTACCTTCGAGCAATGGTCCCTCAGTGACGGTGATACCGTTCTTTCCACCCAAGAAAACAGAGACTTTATAATAAACATAGTTCCTTTTGATTCCGATTCTGTTCACACCGTTACCTTTATTGATTGGGATGGCTCCGTTATTCAAACACTTACCGTAACTGATGGCGAAAGCTTGGAGTTTCAGCATGGGCTCGAAAGAGTTGGCTATGAGTTTACAGGTTGGTCCGAAAGCCTGGAAAACATAACCGGTGATTTAACTGTTTATGCACAGTATGAAAGAACATACCTAATAGGTGATGCTAACCTTGACGGTATCGTAGATAGCCTTGACGCCGCTACCATCCTTAAGTACGACGCAGGCCTTATCACATTAAGTGACCTGGCGCTTCTCTGTGCCGACGTTAGCTGGAACGGCGTTGTTGACAGTCTTGACGCCGCAATGATCTTGAAATTCGATGCAGATATTCTTGCCAATCTGCCCCAGTGTCCTTTGTACGGCCTTAACGCGGACGGCACATATTTCCGCGCCGGTGAAGAGCAGACAATAACCTTCACCGTCAACGGAGGTATCCCCTATGGCTTGGTAGAGCTTTATGACCAATACGACAACTACCTTGGCGTTATGAAGGATGACGGTACCGACGGCGATAACAGAGCGGGCGACGGCGTTTATACCTGCGTTACCACCGTAACTTATTATGTAGACGGTTTGTACTCCAACATCTTCTTCTACTGCACAGGCGACGGCGACGTTAGCGAACTGCTGTACCTGACCTTCCTTTCCAACGAAAGCGGCTCTCTCTCCGGTAGAGTTTGCACAGCATACGACTTTGCTACCCCCATACAAAACGCAAGGGTACAGGTTTATGGCGGTGTGTCTCTTTACACTACCGTTTATACCGATGTAAACGGTTTGTATAGCATTAACCTTCCCGATGGCTACTATAAGGTTGTAATCTCTGCAGAAGGTTATATCCCCTTTGTTTCCTATGCTGAAATAGAAAACGGCTACGACACTTATCTTGAAACCTTCCTTTTGATCGAGGAATCTGCTGACGAAACAGGTATAGCAGGCGGTACCGTTAAGAATTCTCTTACCGGCGTTGGCGAAGCAGGCGTTACTCTTATGTTTGTTGAAAATTGGAACAACACCGATGCTCATGCAGACGTTATCGCCACCGTTGATACCGACAGCTACGGCGAGTACGAGATAGAGCTTCCCTTGGGCAACTACACCGTTGTTGCCGTTAAGGAAGATTACACCACCTCTTACTTCAATATAGTTGTTCAAGCAGGCTACACTTATAATCAAGATGGCGTTATTACCCCTATATTTGTTGACGGCGATCTTGGCGACAACTATCTTATAACCCTTACTTGGGATGCTAACCCCAGAGACTTGGACTCCCACGTACGCGGTACCCTTTCCAATGGCAACGAATTCCACGTATACTATGCAGATAAGTATGAGTATGACGGCGATACTGAAGTTTGTAACCTCGACTATGACGATACTTCCGGCTACGGTCCCGAGCATATCACCCTTGTACCCACCACCGGCGAAGCGTATTATTATTACATCTACCGCTATGCGGGCAGTGGCTATGTTTCCACCTCCGGTGCTAAAGTTACAGTAGAGCGCGGCAACCGTATAATCGCCACATTCAACGTTCCCACCGACTTGGGCACAGGCGACTATTGGAACATCTTTGCCATTAAGAACGGCGAGCTTATTATTGAAAACTCCATAACAAACAGCTACGACTGCAGCTACGCAGACTAATTCTTCGGTTTTAAAACAGCTTTTCGGCAAACGCCGAAAAGCTGTTTTTTCGGGGTCCCCAAGAAGCCGTCAGGCTTCATGGGGTGATTGTCGGGGTGTATTTTCGGGAAGATTATTTGTGTTGCATTAAGGCGTAATATGTGGTAAAATGACAAAAAAGGAGGAGAGTTATGAAAATTGTTTCCGATTTTGTAAAGGCCGTAATGGCGGGCTTTTGTATAGGTGTAGGCGGCACCGTGTATTTAAGCCTTATACCCGATAATAAGCCTTTGGGGTCCTTTTTGTTTGCCATAGGGCTGTTTTTAATCTTTTGCTACGGCTTTAATCTGTTTACAGGTAAGGTGGGCTTTGTTTTTGACGAGGGGTTAAGGTTTGTACCTACCCTTGGTATTATCTGGCTTGGCAATTTTGTGGGTACCGCCGCTGTGGGGTTGTCTCTCTCGCTGCTGACCCGCGATGCTGTGTCCAAAAAGCTTGCTGCGGGGGCAGAGGCGCTGTGTAAAGCCAAGCTTGAGGATAACCTGCTTTCGGTCTTTGTGCTTGCCATCTTTTGCGGCTTTTTGATGTTTGTTGCCGCCGATAACTACAAAAACGGCAAGGACTCTTTGCAAAAGCATTTGGCAACCTTTTTGCCTGTTGCCGTGTTTATCCTTGCGGGCTTCGAGCATTGCGTGGCAAATATGTTCTATTTCGCCGCTGCAGGCGTGTTTACAGGCAAAATGCTGCTGTATTTGGCGGTAATGACGGCGGGCAACGCTTGCGGGTCGTTTATCGTTCCCTTGGCAAAAAAGCTTATCAAACAGTAAATATTTCGGCTACATAGGGCGCTTTTTCTGCGCCTTTTTTGTTTGTCGGGCTTCAAGAAGCAAATACACTTTATGGGACAATTTGCGGATGGAAGATTTTTGTGTTGATTATTGCGTTTTTTTGTGGTATAATACAATCAGAATATTGTGCTTTGGAGTGTATTATGAGAATAATTACAGGTAAAGCAAGGGGCGCAAGGCTTGCAACGCTTCCGGGGGATGACACCAGACCTACGGCAGAGCGTGTTAAGGAGGCTATGTTTTCCGCCATACAGTTTAATATAGAGGGCAGACGGGTGCTTGACCTTTTCGGCGGTAGCGGTCAGCTCGCCTTGGAGGCGTTAAGCCGTGGTGCGGCAAGTGCCGTTGTAGTGGACAGTAACCGCAAAGCGGCAGAGATAATCCGCGCCAACAGCATAAAGGCGAATCTGTTTGATTGCTGTAAGACCGTTTGCGCCGATTGGAGAGATTTTATTAAGACCCAAGCGGGTAGGGATAAGTTTTCCCTTGTGTTTCTTGACCCGCCTTATAAGGATGGTTTTCTTGACGAGGTTATAAAGCGCGTGAGTGCGGCAGGGCTTTTCGCCGATGGCGCCATAATCGTGTGCGAAAGCGACGAGGGCGGCATACCCACCCCGCCTGACGGTTACACCGCCAAGCTGTATCGCTATGGCAAGACCTATGTAACCATTTTAAAATCGGAGGCTGATATTATATGAAAGCCCTGTGTGCAGGCAGCTTTGACCCTGTAACGGTGGGGCATTACGACTATATAAGCCGTGTTGCCAAGTTGTTTGACAGCGTGGTTGTTGCCGTTACGGATAATACCGAAAAGCGGTATATGTTTACCGCTGAAGAAAGACTGCGTTACTTAAAGCAGGCTTTTGCGGGTCTTGACAATGTGTGTGTTGTGGCTTACGACGGCTGGACGGCAGATGTTGCAAAGCTTTACGGTGCAGATGTAATCGTAAAGGGCGTACGCAACAATGGAGATTTTGAGTACGAAAAGCTTATCTCCGCCGTTAACCTGGATGCTAACGGGATAGAGACCTTGCTTATCCCCTGTGATGGCAGATATGCTGATGTATGCTCTTCCACCGTGCGCGAAAGGATAAAGTACGGCAAGCCGTTTATGCATCTTATTCCACAAGGAGTAGAGATTGAAAAGAGGGAGGAATAGCCCTATGAAGAATCGCATAATACTTATAGTCTGTGCTGCGGTTTTGGTTGCCGCTTTTGGCATAAACGCCATAATTGTGGGCGGCGCAAAGCAGGCCGCCGAAAAATACGATACCGTAGCGGCGCTTTCCGACAGTGAGGATAAGCTTAACGTGTCCCTTTCCGTCATATACAAGCGGGCGGGTGATATTGTTTTGTCCTTGCCACACGCGGGTATGACGCTTACGCAGACTGCTGTGATGAAGCATTTTGCAGGCGATTCGGACGCTATTTTGTACCTTAACACCAAGGCGGGCAATCAGCTTGAAAACGCCTATGCCGCTATGGATGCTTTGCTTGCAGATTTCGATGGAGTTCTTGCGGCATATTCCGTGCCGTCGGGCAGCGTTTACCGCACCAAGAGGGTAGAGCTGGCTACGCTGTTTTCCGGCTTGGAAAGCTCTAATAACGAGCTTATTCGTCGCACCCGCACCTTTATTAGCAATTCGGACAGTGGGTATGACAGCTATTATACCGCTTACTGTGAGCAGTTGCAGATAGTATCCGAGAAATTCGAAAACGCCGCAACTCAAATCGGCAACGAATACGACGCGCTTGTCAGCGATATGCTGGGTGACGGGTTTGAGCTGATATCATAAAAAATAAATAACGGAGGGCTTAATAATGGAAAAAGACCCCACCAAGAAGAAGAGGCGCAGACGTTTAGGCGACCGCAAGGACGGCAGAAAGATCCGCTCCCTTTGCCCTATGAACTATGTTTCCCCCTATATAATGCCTACAAGAGGCGGGGCATCAAATTACATAGACGATAGGATAGACACAGCGAAAATGGATGACTACATCGTGCAAAAACGCGCCGAAGGTCTTAAGGGCTTTGGTGCTTTGCACCTGTTTATTGCCGCCTATGTGCGGGTAGTCTCCCAACGGCCCGGCATTAACAGATTTATCAGCCGTCAAAAGATCTTCACCAGAAACAATATCGAGGTAATGCTTACCATAAAAAAAGAGCTTTCGCTTAACGCTGACGAAACTGTTGTAAAGATCACACCCAAGCCCGACAGCACTGCCGAGCAGGTGTACAGAGAGCTTAACGAGGTCATCGCCAAGGATAGAGAAGCGGCTGAAGGCAACGCACTTGATGGCGTAGCAAAGATATTAAACTACATACCCGGACTTGTTTTAAAATTTGTGGTATGGTTTCTTAAAACCTTGGATTATTTCGGGCTGTTACCCAAGTTTTTGCTTAAGGTAAGCCCTTTCCATGGCTCTATGTTTATTACATCCATGGGCTCCTTGGGTATACCGCCCATCTACCACCATCTCTACGATTTCGGCAACGTGCCCATGTTTATCTCCTATGGCGCCAAGTATAAGGAAAATTACCTTAACGACAAGGGTGAGGTGGAAAAACGCAGTTATATCGACTATAAGATAGTTACCGACGAGCGTATCTGTGACGGGCATTATTATGCATCGGCATTAAAGCTTATCCGCTACTATTTGCAAAACCCCCATCTGTTGGATAGCCCGCCCGAACAGGTCATTGAAGATATAGATTAAAATATCTTGACAAAAAGGTATAAACGTTGTATAATCGTCCATAATAAGTTGCGGACAGACAAAAGTCCGACGGAACAATTAAAAAACGGGGTGCTTGGTGCTTTACGCATCAGGCTGAGAGATACCCATTGAACCTGAACGGATAATACCGGCGTAGGGATATAATGCAGGGGTTTTCCCCCTTTGCTTGTGCTTTTTAAGAGCCCTCGACGACCTTTTCGTCCGTGGGCTCGTTTGATCGGTTTGTCGTGTAGCTGCCGGTAAGCGTGTAAAAAACAGCGGTTTCGCAACGAAAAATCTAATTTTAAAAGGAGGTTTTTCTAAAGTGAAAACCCAATCGCAAATCAGACTGCGCACTCTTACCGAATGCGCTTTGCTGATAGCTCTTGCCACGGCGCTTTCCTTTGTAAAGGTTTGGCAAGCACCCTTGGGCGGGTCGGTTACCCTGCTTTCCACCTTGCCCATAATGTACATTTCCATTCGCCATGGCATCATCAAGGGTTTAAGCTGTGGTTTTGTGTACTCGCTTATACAGCTTTGGCAAGGAAGCGGCAACTTGGCGTATGTTCCCACCACCGCAGGTGTTGTGGGCTGTATACTTTTGGATTATATACTGCCCTTTACTTTTTTGGGTATGGCAGGCGTCTTTTGCCCGAACGTACAAAAGATAAGACGTTTTGAGGCTGTCGTTGGCTTTATTGCTTCTACGGTGCTGTGCTTTGTTTGTCCGTTTATCGGCGGCGGCGCCCTTTGGAGCCGACTTGCAGGCAGTGAGCAGAGCAAGGATGACGTTAATAAAAACAGTGTATGGTCAAAGATTTTTGGCAATGACAGGGTAAACGTGTATAAAGTTTTGGCAGGTGTTATCGTGGCAACATTGCTGCGTTTTGTTTGTCACTTTATCGGCGGCGGCATAGTTTGGTACGAGATAACCAAAGCAGGTCAATGGAATGACTATGTTCAAAGCGTTGGTATGTGGACTTACTCCTTCGTTTACAACATAGCTTACGTAGGTCCCGACGGCGCAATGGCGATAGTTGCTTCAACCGCCTTGCCCGCGTTGGAAAAAGCTTTGAAAAAAGCCGGGCTGTAATGAATTTTTAGCCGAACCCGGCATATACATTTTGCAGAGGTGCTTTTTATGGGTGCAAATTTGCAGGATGTGTTCTTGAAGCTTATGGGCGTTACCGCGTTGTTTTTTGCGGTGCTTTGCGTAATCAAAAAACCGTTACAAGCCGTCCCCCAAAAACGGGGGACGGCTTTGCGCGCCCTTTACGGCATTGCGGCGTGGGCGGCATGTCAGTTTATGCTTAACCTTGTTTTTTTGGTAAGCTATGTGCTGTATGTAAAAAACGGTGTGGATCTTACGTTTTCAGACCTTGGGGTGGCATTTACGGCAGTTTCGGTAATAGCGTACTTTTTGATATGGCGCTTTGAAGTGTTAAGCCGTAATCCGTGGTCGCTGTTTCCCGCGGCGCTGTACAGCGGCTTTTTGCTGTACCGTTTTTTGGCAAGCGGCGGCGGGCTTGGCTTTTTCGGCTATATTGTGTACAACCCTATGTTTGGGTTTATAGGCAGCAATTTGCAGGACGAAAAGCGGCTTTTGGCATCGGTCAGCGCCCTTTTGCCCTTTGCCTGCACTGCTCTTGGCAAAGGACTTGCCGCTAAAAGGATTGACAAAATTTAAAGGCTGTGGCATAATACAAAAGAGGAGATAAACTTGGAGGACTTTTATGAGAAAATTGTTTGTGCTTATACTTGCCGCAATGCTTTGTCTAACAGCCTGCGGCGAAGAAAAAAAGCCTGCAGACCGCAAAAAGCCTGCGGAGGGCAACGAGGTGTCCGTTAACGCAGAAAACGACAAAGAAAGTGCAGAGCTTGAAGTTGATATTAACGAAGAGACTGCTGACGATAAAGAGGCATCGGCAGAAAACACCGATGGCGAAACCAAAGAGGAAAGCGCCGATGAGGAAAGCAAGGAAGACATACCCGGCGTTAGCGAGCTTGGCGATCTTACCCCTTATATAAGACTTGGGGCATGGAACGGCGTTAATATTGCAGAAAAGGTAGAGCTGACCGACGAAATAGTGGAAGGCGTGTTGCAGGAAAGCTATTTGGCAGAGCATTCTTCTTTGGCGGAAAAAGCCGGTGCTGCCGAGATGGGCGATACCGTTATAATCGACTACAAGGGTTATTTTGTGGATACCGGTGAAGCCTTTGAGGGCGGCGAGGATAGCGATGCGGAGCTGTTGCTTGGCTCCGACAAGTTTGTGGACGGATTTGAAAGCGGCATTGTAGGTCACAGCGCCGGCGAAAGCTTTGATATATATCTTACCTTCCCGGAGGATTATTACGAAGAGCTTGCAAACAAACAGGTTAGGTTTGCTATCACCCTTGACAAGGTGCAGGAGACCGTGTATCCCGCCATTGATGCCGAGCTGGCAAAGAAGCTGGGGTTTGACAGTGTGGAGGCTTTGGAGGCGGCTGTGCAGGCAGATGCGGAAGAACAGGTATACACCCAAAACCTTACAAATGTTTGGGCGGCGGTTTTGGATGATGCGGAGATAGTTACTTATCCCGAAGCGCTTTACAATGAGTATGTAGAGTATTTTGAGGAATATTATATCTCAATGTATGAGTATTACGCTACCTATTACGGTATGGAGATGGGTGAGTATCTTGAGGCTGCAATGGGCATGACAGAAGAAGAATTTAAGGCAGACCTGCATGAAAGTGCGGTGCAGTATGCCAACGGCGCTTTAAAGGAAGAGCTTACCATGTACGCCGTTGCGGATGTTGCCTTTAATCGCGAGATAAGCGAATCGGAGTACGAAGCGTTTTTGCAAAAATACGCAAAGGATAACGACACCACTGTTGAAGAGTTGAAAAAGACCTATACCAAGGAAGACCTTTTGCAGAATATGCTTTGGGATAAGGTTATGGTTTATCTGTACGACAATGCCGTTTTTGGCGCCTTGACCGAATAATAGAAGGGAGAAAAGACTTATGAAAAGAATAGCCGCGTTGGTTTTTGCGCTGCTGCTGTTTGCTCTTTCAGCCTGCAACAGTGCAGAAAAACAGACCAAGGATACCGCCCCTGACGGCAACGAAAAAACCAATCCCATTGTTACGGGCGCAGGTTTGGATTACAAAAAGATTTATTCCGAGTTTACGGACGAGGAAAAAGAGACGCTTAAGGAATACGCCCTTACCCAAAATGTGGAAGTAAGCTTTACAGATGACGGCACCACAGTTTTTGTGTTTACCGAAAACGACGGGTTTGTAGTAAAGCAGGACAGCAAGGGCAAGTTCTCCACCACCCTTGCGGGTGACGAGACCGTGTCTGCGGGCTTCCAAAGCAATTGGCCCAAAAACGACTTTACCGCAAAGCTGCCCGACCCGCCTTTTAAAGTAGTTTCCGTTTCCGAAAGCGGCAACATGCTTTCCGTTATGTTCGAAAGCTTTGACAGGGCTGCAGCAGTGGCTTATGTGGAAGAATTGACGGCGGCAGGCTTTACCGTTAAGGATGAGTTTGCTTCTATGGATACCGATGCGCTGTACACCTATGCTGCCGAAAATGCAGAAGGCGACCGCGTGTCAATATCCACCACAGGGGTTTTAACATTAGTGTTGGCAAATAAAACCTGAAATATGGATTTATAAAATCATAAAAAACTATTGACAAAGAATAAAAAAGCGTATATAATAATGCTATGATTCTATCTGTATAAATAGGGTTTTATTTTTTCGTGCCTATGCACGGTATATTTAAGGTGATTTTTATGAGAAGATTTGCGGCTTTATTGATAACCGTTGCCCTGTTGGCAATGAGTTTTTCGGCGACAATATCGGCTTCTGCCTATACTCAAGAGGATTTGTTGGAGGAGTTTAAGACCATTCCCGCTTCCCATTGGGTTCTTGCGGATATTGAGAACCTTTCCCGCTCTATGCGTTTGACCGAGGACCAGTGCAACCAGCTTTGGCCCATCCTTCAAGAGGTTAAGGCTTTGGTTCCCGAGGATAACGGCCCTTCCGTATACCACGGCTCTAACCACGGCAATACGGGCAGAGCGTATTCTGCAGAGGTTGTTGCACAGGTTCTTGATTGCATCCGTGCCGCTTGCCGTATAACAGGTTGTACCTTTGTTAAGACTTTGGTACCTAATCCCACTCATGAAATAGATATTGTTTTCAAGCTTTATAACAGCGAAGGCGTTCTTATCTTTGAGTACGACGGTGACTTGATACAGCAAACCGGCGGTGACGAGGCAGAGGTTGACACTTCCGTATCTCCTTGGCTTCTCATTTGCGGCATAGGCGCTCTTCTCGTGGCAGGCGCAGGCACTGCTTTTGCAGGCAGACGCGTTCGTCGCAGTGCGGCAGTAGCGTAGTTTCCGCTTGCTTCCCCTAACGGCGCAGGCTGTAATACAAAACGGGGGTTTATAATGAACGGTTATTACAATTATTCAATGGAAAGTAAAGGTGCAGTGGCAAAGCGCAGAGCGGTGCTACTTGCACCTTTTGTTTTTTTTGTTATAGCGGTCGTTCTTATCTCTCTGTTCTTGACAGATGTTTTTGTGTTCGGTAGCCCCTATTGGTCCACCGTTTATGCCGATACCGCGGCAGAGCTGGATTATGACTCCATAAACTACATAAGCAAAGTAAAGACCGAGCGGCCTGTAGAGCCCCAAATTGCCGACGATGACGTATCTGTGGCACCGCCTGTTCTTGAGCCGATCGTGACAGAGCCGGAGGAGGACGAAAAAGAGGAAGAGCCGCCCAAAGCCTTTAGTTATTTGGATCAGCTTCCACCTCTTGAAGAAAACGCATATATATCTTCGGCGGCGGTTGGCGGCTTCACTTTGGGTGAGCTGTGGGCGACCATTTCTGTCCATGATGACGAGCTTGTAAATGAGTTGCCCGTATATCAGGGCGACAACACGGCAATACTTTCCCAAGGTGTGGGGCATTTGTACGGCTCCTCTTTCCCCGGGGAGGGCGGCGTGTGTGTTTTGGCGGCACATGTTAGCGGCAGACTTGGGTATTTCGGCAACCTTGCAGATGAGCAGATATATAAGATAGGCACCCAAATTAAGCTGGATACCGCCTATGGCGTATATGTGTATGAGGTTATCCATACCGAGATACTTAACTATACCGATGAAAAATACGTGCGCAAATACGGCTACGAGAACGGAAAAACCGTTAACTATTACGATCGCCTTACAAAGCAGTTCGACGCGGATGAGCTGTTGGTTCTGTACACCTGCTATCCCGCAGGCACTTCTTTCAGAACCCAACGCTATTTTGTAATCGCACGCCGTGTTTACGGCTATTGTTGGAGGTAGAATTATGAAAAAAGCTTCTACTGTCCTGCGTGTTTTTGCGGCAATCTTTGCGGGCATATTTGTGCTTGCGGCGGCGCTTTTGCTTATGGTGCGCCTGTGCTTTTTGGACGAAGAGCGATATGTGGACTCTATCTTGGTGGACGAGTTTTATGAAGAGCTTGAAAAAGAGCGCAGCAAAAGCTTTGATGCCTTGGGCACAATGGTAGAGTTGGAGGACGGCGTTTTAGATAAATACGCCTCGGTTCAGGAGTGTTCTGTTTTGGCGGAAAAATATGTAAACGCCCTTGTTTCTGACTTGATGAACGGCACAAAGACCGCATCTAAAATAAAATTCAGCGCTACTCCGTTGCTTAACTACTTAAAGGCAGATTATGCGGGCTATGACTTCAGCCAGTCGGGCTTTGCAAGCTCCGACGCGGCGGCAGAAGCGGCGTATACCATGATCTGTGATAGGGTCAACACTGCAGTTTTGTTTGTACCTGCAAAGATAAGCAACAACTTGGGCGTTATCTCAAGGCTGTTTAACCTTGTTTCCGACATCAGCTTCTTCTGGTTTGTTTTCCTTATAATAGCACTTATAATCTACGCCGCCCTTATCTTTGGCGGTGGCGACCGTGTTCGCAATCTGTTTGGCGCGGCTGCTTCTTTTTGGTGTGGCGCGGTAATATGCTTTGTGCCTGTGCTTATTCTGTATTTGGGCAGTAAGGCAGAGTACTTGGATTTTGACAGGAATATGCTGTATTGCTTCTTAAGCGGTTGCGTTAACGCGGTTAGAGGTGCGGCTATACTGTTTGTAAGCGTTTATTTGGCGCTTGCAACGGGGCTTGTTACCGTCGCAGGCTTAAAATTTACCGCCCGCAGACGTATACCCGTATCGCCCATTACCATTGCCGAGGACGATTTGCCCAAGCTGCAGGAGGATTAAGATGGTAGACCATAGCGGCCACAGAGCCAGATTGAGAGAACTGTATATTAAAGAGGGCGGCAAAAACTTTGCCGCCCATAATTTGATGGAGCTTCTTTTGTTTTACGCCATCCCGCGGCGTGATACCAACGATATAGCCCACGCTCTGTTAAAACGTTTTGGCAATGTGGGCAATGTGCTTGACGCTTCGGTGGAGGAGCTTTGCCAGGTCAATGGTATAAACATAAATTCTGCCACCCTCATTAAGCTGGTGGCGGAAATCGGGGGCAGATACTGTAGAGATGACCTTAACAGCTATATTCGGTTTTATACCTATGAAGAAATGGGCGAATTTTTGCAGAATCAGTTTCTTGGTGTTAAGCGGGAGCGTGTCATTGCCATGTATCTCGATAATTCGGGTAGGCTTCTTAAGCTTGCGGTGGCATGTGAGGGTGGCGTAAGCTCGGCACGCTTCGATATACGCAGTATCGCTTCCAACGCTATGGCTTTGGATGCGGGCGCGGTTGTAATTGCTCATAACCATCCCGGCGGCTCGTCGTTTCCCTCACCGGAAGACTTGGATGCCACAAGGCAGATGCGAAGGGTGCTTGCGATGGCGGCAATCGATTTGATAGAGCATTACGTGGTTGCCGAGGACGGCACTACCCGTCTTTTGCCAATGTGTTGTGAGGAAGATAAGACCGAGGTAAGGCAATATTTTTCGTTTAAAGACAGAACTTAAATACATAAAACACAAAACATCGGGGCTTTTACCCCGATGTTTTTGTTTGCTTGTATGATTTAATTATTCTTCCCAATTGTGCCAAACGTTTTGCACATCGTCGTTATCCTCAAGGGCGTCAAGCAGCTTTCTCATCTTTAAAAGCTGTTCCTCTTCCGTAAGGGTAACGTAGTTTTGGGGCACCTTTTCCGCTTCTGCCGAAACATAGGTGTAACCAAGCTTTTCCAAAGCTTCCGCAACGGTGCCAACCTCTGCGGGGGCGGTGTATATCTCAAATACTTCGCCTTCGTTAGACATATCGTCTGCGCCGCATTCGATTATATCTTCAAACAGCTTGTCTTCGTCAACATCCTCTGCCTCTATAACGATAACGCCCTTGGTGTCAAACATAAAGGATACGCATCCGCTGGTACCCATGTTGCCGCCAAACTTATCAAAGTAGTGGCGTACATCTGCGCTGGTACGGTTGCGGTTGTCGGTAAGCGTTTCTACTATAACCGCAACGCCGCCAATGCCGTAGCCTTCGTAAACTATCTCGTCATAGTTACCGCCGTCACCGCCTGCCGCCTTTTTAATAATGCGGTCGATGTTGTCGTTAGGTACGTTGTTGGCTTTTGCCTTGATTATCAGATCCCTCAATTTAGAGTTGCTTGTGGGGTCTGCGCCGCCTTCTTTAACAGCAACGGATATCTCTTTGCCTATCTTTGTAAACACCTTTGCTTTTTGGGCATCGGTCTTTTCCTTCTTGTGCTTAATGTTGCTCCATTTGGAATGTCCGGACATAGTCGGTATCCTCCTTTAACTTATATCTCTTCGGTGCGCTTCATACCCAGCAGGTCAAGGCACTTGCCAAGCACATGCTTTGCGGTAGCGGTAAGCTGCAGGCGGAACGCCTTTGCTTCACCCTCTGCCTTAAGTATGGTGCAGTTGTGGTAGAACAGGTTATAAGCCGCGCAAAGCTCTAAAGCATAGCGGGCGATAACGCAAGGTTCGTGGTCGGCAAGGGCGCCAAGCACCTTGTCGGGGAAGGCGCAAAGCAGTTTAATAAGGCTGCTTTCTTCAGCTATGGGGCTGTAGCCCGCGTAGTCGCCCTGTTCGCCCTCTGCCTTGCGCAGAATACTTGCGGTGCGGGCGTAGGTGTACTGAACATAGGGGCCGGTGTTGCCGTCAAAGCTTAAGGCTTCTTCCCAAACAAAGTTGGTGTCCTTAATTCTGCCATCCCTAAGTGCGCCAAACACTATGGCACCAACGCCAACCGCCTCTGCGGTGCCGCGTTTATCCTTAAGGTCGCTGTTCTTTTCTTCTATTATCTTTTCGGCTTTGGCAATCGCCTCGCCAAACAAATCGTCAAGCAGTATTACATTGCCCGTTCGGGAGGCAAGCTTCTCACCGTTAACGCTCATAGTGCCGTAGGGAACGTGTACCAAGTCCTTTGCCCAGTCGTAGCCCATAAGCTCCACAACCTTAAAGTACTGGGCAAAATGCAGGCTTTGACCTGCCGAGGTAACGTATATGCACTTGTGAAAATCGTAGTTGTTTTTACGCCATATAGCCGCGGTAATATCACGGGTGGCGTAAAGAGTAGAGCCATCTTTTTTAAGGATAATGGCGGGGGGCATATCATAGTCATCCAAGCGGACGATAGAAGCACCGTCATCCACCACCAAAAGGCCTTTTTCCTTCAGCTCTTCCACAACGGCGTCCATCTTGTCGTTATAAAAGCTTTCGCCGTTATAGCTGTCAAATTCAACGCCTAACAGCTCGTAAGTCTTCATATACTCGTTAAGGCTTATCTCTTTAAAGCTTTGCCAAATGGCAATATATTCTTCGTCAAGGCTTTCAAGCTTTGCAAAAGCGGCGCGGGCGTCATCATTAAGGCTATCATCCTTTTCTGCCTCGGCAGAAAAGCGCACGTAGATATCAACCAGCTCGCTAATGCCACGTTCCTTAACCTTTTCCGCACTGCTCCAACGCTTGTAGGCTACAATAAGCTTACCAAACTGTGTGCCCCAGTCACCAAGATGGTTAATGCCAACGGTGGTATAGCCGCAAAAATCATACAGGTTCTTAAGACAGCCACCTATCGCGGTGGTGCCCAAGTGCCCTACGTGAAAACGCTTTGCTATGTTAGGGGATGAAAAGTCAAGGCAAACCGTCTTGCCGTTACCCACTGTAGAGGAGCCGTAGTTTTCCTCGGCTGCAATGCGTGAAAGGGCTTTGATATAAAATGCGGGCGCAAGGTAGAAATTAAGATAACCGCCTGCGGCGTCAATCCTCTCCACATCAGGCAAGGTGCCGTCAAGCACCTCCTTAATCTGGGCGGCTATCATGGGCGGCGCACAGCGCAGCGCCTTGCTAAAACGAAAACAGGGCAACGAAAGGTCACCGTTTTTTATATCGGCAGGTGTTTCCAACAACGAAGAAACATCCACAGCTTCCGCACCCTTGGATTTAAGAAAATCCGCCACCGAGGCGGCTATGGCGTTTTTAACTGTGTACATAAAAATATCTCCAAACCTTTAATAAAAAGAAACGGTACGGCGGCAGCCGAAACAGACCTGCCACCGCACCGATAAAAGACGGGATAATATTCTGAAAAAACTTATCTCTTGCTGAACTGAGAAGCTCTTCTTGCAGCTTTGAGACCGTACTTCTTTCTTTCCTTCATTCTGGGGTCACGGGTGAGGAAGCCGGCCTTCTTAAGAAGGGGGCGATACTCATCGTTAGCCTGAAGAAGCGCGCGGGAGATACCGTGTCTTATAGCGCCTGCCTGACCGGAAACGCCGCCGCCGTTAACGGAAACAACAACGTCAAACTTGCCTTCGGTAGAGGTAACGCCAAAGGGCTGACGAACAACGAGCTTAAGGGTATCAAGACCGAAATAATCGTCAATATCTCTCTTGTTTATAGTGATTGCGCCGGAGCCGGGTATAAGGCGTACACGGGCAACAGAGTACTTTCTTCTGCCGGTGCCGTAAAAATAAGGTTTTTTAGGTGTATACATATGTTATAGTCCTTCCTTTCCTTTACTTAACCTCAACCACTTCGGGCTGTTGAGCCTGCTGCTTATGCTCACCATTCTTGTAAACAAGAAGTCTTGTAAGACTTGCAGAGCCAATCTTGTTCTTGGGCAACATACCCTTAACTGCAAGGGTAACAGCCATTTCGGGCTTGGTTGCCATAAGAGTGCGGTACTTGGTAGCCTTAAGACCGCCAACATAACCGCTGTGACGGTAGTAATATTTTTGGTCAAGCTTTTTACCTGTAAGAACTACTTTAGAAGCGTTGATAACGATAACGCAATCACCACAGTCAACGTGGGGAGTATATTCGGGCTTATGCTTGCCGTTGAGGATTGTAGCCGCAAGAACAGCAACTTTACCAAGGGTCTTGTCTGCTGCATCTATAACGTACCACTTACGGTTTATCTCCTCTTTCTTTGCCATAAATGTGGACATAGGGGATTTCCTCCAATATCAAATAATTTGTTTTATCGTTTTGTGATTATAACAGAAAAAAAGTAAAAGTCAATACCTTTTTGCAAAAAAATTTAATTTTTCTGCTGTTTCCTCCGTTTTTCTTCGTTTTTGTAGCAAAACGGAAAAGTCAAAACAAGTTTTTATGTTTCCGCACCGGTTTTTTCTCCGGCGCTATTCTTTGCCAAGCGGGACGCTATGGGCGCCGCAAGCGCACATAAAATCAGCGCAGGCGGAATATCAAGTACGCTGTGTTGTTTTACAAACACCGTGGATACGCTTATAAGTGCCGCGGTAGTGGTAAACGCCACGCGCCACTTGCGGCTTTTGAACCGCTTGCTGTTCCAAGAGGCATAAAGCACCGCCATAGAGCCTATTACGTGCAAAGAGGGGCATACGTTGGTGTTGGTATCAAAGGCGTAATACCAGCTCATAAATCGGGTAAGCAAATTGTCTCTTGCAAAGCTTTCCGGTGCACGCAGCTCCTGACAGTTGGGGAATATAAGATATATAATACAGGTAGCGGTATATGTAATAATTAT
>JAZUQW010000155.1:0-6720 GCA_045605905.1 Eubacteriales bacterium | reverse complement strand
ATATCAACCATCTTAAAATCAACCATTTTTATGCCTTGCTCTTTAATAAGGTCAAGAATCTCTTTAACATTCTTTGCCATAACAAATCCTCCGTATGTGTTTTATAAAAACAGTATATCAGCATTTTTTGTATTAGTCAATACCGCAAAACATCTTCAAAAAACCTCTTTTTGCGCAAAAAAACATAGGGAGTGTATTGATTTTTCTTTCTTCTTGTAATATAATGATAAATTAGAAAGGTATGGACAGGCTTTATGATGCATTTACAAAAGACCCCCGCGGCAGTAATTGAATATTTACGTACCCGCACGGGTCTTTATGACAAGGGCATTCTGCTTATGCGCGCAGATTTGGGCGCAGACCTTGTTAAAAAAGATGTGTGGGTAATGCTTTGTGAAAAGACCTTGTTTGTTGCGGAAGGCTGTGTGGAAATATCCCGCGGGGTCGACCGCCGCGACGGCGCAAAGGCCGTATTTAAGGAAAGCTTGTATGCAAGCTATCCTGTGGAAGAGCTTGCGGATTTCAAAATGGAAGAGCAGTTAAGCGGCGGCATACTTACCTGCAAGCAAAAGGGCGAGCCGTTGGCACTCTTTAATTATACAGGGCTTTGCAAGCACGATGTGCGCATATTGAGGGATGCACTTAACGAGTTGGCAAAGGAAGGCTCTGTTGATAAAAAGAAGCTTGAGGAGACCGTGGGCGAGCTTCCGTTTTGCCCCAAGTGCGGCAGACAGTATCCCGACCATAAGCGTAGGGTGTGTCAATTCTGCGTGGATAAAAAGCGGCTTGTAAAACAGCTTGCGTTTTTCTTTATGCGTTACAAAAGCTACATGCTTTTAATTATACTTTCCATTGGATTGGTTACGGGCGTTGGGCTGTTGGTACCGCAGATATCCTCTAAAATGTTCTACAACGAAGTACTTACCAAGGGCGGCAAGTACTACGGACAGTTGCTTTTGGTAGTGGGGCTTATCTTTGGCGTGCGACTTTTGTCAATGCTTTTCAATATGCTTTACGCTATTATTGCCGCAAGAGTATCTACTCGCGTAAACTATGACCTTAAAAAGACTATTTACGAGGCCGTAACAAGGCTTTCGTTAAGCTTTTTCTCCTCCCGCCAGACGGGCGGTCTTATGACACAGATCAATAGTGATGCCAATACTATTTATTGGTTCTTCTGTGACGGGTTCCCATACATAATAACCAACGGATTACAGCTTATAGGCGTTGTTGTAATAATGCTTGTGGCTAATCCGATACTAACGCTTTACACTTTTGTAACGGTGCCCCTGTTCTTTATCCTGTACAGGTCGCTGTTTAAGCTGTTTTCAAAGCTGCACGCAAAGCGTTTTTCCAAACAACGGTCTATGAGCTCGCTTGTGTCCGATGTGCTTTCGGGTATGCGCGTGGTTAAGACTTTTGCCCGTGAGGATTTGGAAAAAAGCCGTTTTGCCCGCAGAAACGCCGATGCTGCCGATGCCG
Organism: Eubacteriales bacterium; assembly: GCA_045605905.1. Lineage (GTDB taxonomy): Bacteria > Bacillota > Clostridia > Oscillospirales > CAG-382 > SIG636. The sequence continues at coordinate 5,238 of JAZUQW010000155.1, read as the reverse complement.
AAATGGGCATTAGTGTCACATCGGCAAAGACTTTTCCGTTTCTTGGCTTTTTGTTGCAAACGGGCTCCTTTGTGGTGTGGGCAATAGGCGGCAAGCAGGTTATTGAAAGTAACGGCAGTATGAACTATGGTGACCTTATGGCGTTTGTTGCCTATATCGGTATGGTTTATTCGCCCATCAACTTCTTTGCAGATGTGGCAAATTGGTGGACAGACTGTTTAAATGCTTTGCAAAGGCTTTTCGAAATAAAGGATGCGTCTCCCGATGTGGCGGAAAAAGACGGCGCTGTCGTTTTGCAAGACCTTAAAGGTGATGTGGAGTTTGAAAACGTGTCCTTCTCATACGAAGAGGGCAGAGAGGTTATAAAAAACGTAAGCTTTAGCGTACCACACGGTACTACCTTGGGTATAGTAGGTCACACAGGTGCAGGTAAATCCACCTTGGCAAACCTGCTTACAAGACTTTACGACCCCAACGCAGGCGTAATAAAAATAGATGGTGTTGACCTTAAAGAGCTTTCGTTTGCCGCGTTGCGTGGCAGTATAGCAATAGTGTCGCAAGAGACCTATTTGTTCCGCGGCACCATAATGGACAACATCCGTTATGCCAAGCCCGACGCTACGGAGGAAGAGGTTATCGCCGCGGCAAAGGCGGCATCTGCCCACGATTTTATCATTAAGTATCCCGACGGATACCAAACCATGGTAGGCTTTGGCAAAAAGGATTTGTCCGGTGGCGAGAAGCAAAGGGTTTCAATCGCCCGCGCCTTGCTTACCGACCCCAAGATACTAATACTTGACGAAGCTACCGCTGCCATGGATACACAGACCGAGCGGCAGATACAGGCGGCACTTAACACGGTTACCTGTGGCCGCACCACCATAATCATAGCCCACAGGCTTTCAACCCTGCGTGAGGCGGATAACCTTATCGTAGTTGAAAAGGGCGAGGTTGTAGAGCGTGGCTCGGCAACAGAGCTTCTAAAGGCAAAGGGCGTGTACTACCGTTTGTACAAGCTTCAGGCAGAGGCACTCAAGACCGTAGGCATAGAGTAAAAGGAGCATATTATGGCAAAATCTTTTACCGATTTGGTTGATATTATATATTTTACCCCCGAAAATGCAGAGTTTTACAATACTAAAAACGGCTTTGCGGCTTTGCGCGCCTTTGTTCCGCCCATAAATAAGGACGACTTGGCAGACTTTGCTGAAGAAAAGGAGACCCGCCCGGCACCACCTACTCACGGTGGCCACGGCGGAAAACGCATAGCGGTAGGCTCGGTCTACGCCGAGGGCGGGGATAAAACCCCCGTATGGCAAGATCTGGGCAGGGTGCTGTTTCATAAGGCGTTCCCCTTTGAGCGGCCCGAAGAATACATTTCGGTTCAGGATGAGGACGGGCGAGAGTATGGCATTATCCGCAAGCTTTCGGATTTTGACGGCAAGGGCAGAGAGATTATAGATAAATCTTTGCGCCGCAAGTATTTTTGCCCTGAAATCAAAAAGATACATAAGCTTAAAGAGCAGTTTGGCTACTCCTGTTGGGAAGTAGATACGGATATTGGACCTTTAGAGCTGGTGCTTAAGGATACCTTTGGCAGTATCATTAGGGTAAGCGATACATATTTGGTAATAATGGATGTAAGCGGCAACCGCTACACCATACCCGATGTTACCGCTTTGGATAAAAAAAGCTATAAAAAGATAGAACTTTATTTGTAGTAACGGAGTTAATAATAGGGAATGGCAAAGCTTTTTTCTGCAAAAAAGAATAATCACGCTATATCCCCCCGCCGCGTAGAGGTTAGGCGAAAGCTTAAATCTATGGTGCCGGAGGGACTAAAGCCCGTTGCCATTTCGGAGTATAATTTAAGTTTTGAGCAGGAATATATATACGGCGCCTTGGCGCTAACCGATACAAAGCTGTATTTGTATGACGAGGCAGTGGGCGAGCGCGTTATAGAGGTTTCTGCCCTTAAGGATATAAAAACCGTGCAGTACGTGGGATGTGTAGCCGTGGAGTACGGAGAGGGCGAAAACATAGCAGAGCTTTGCCGCAGTGATATGAGCAATGCCGAAAACCTGCGCCGTTTTGTAAAGCGCGCTTCTGCCATAAACGATGGCAGACAGTTTGACCGCAGTAACCCCGAAAAGCAGACCAGATGTCCTAATTGCGGTAAGCCTTACCGTCAAGGCAGCAGTCGGTGCGAGCTGTGTGCGGACAAAAGGAGCATGTACAGCAGGCTTTTAAAGTATGTAAAGCCTCATATTTTGCCTCTTGCCTTTGCGGTGCTTTTGTATTTCGCAGGCAGCGGTCTTGGGGTGCTTGCCCCCGCATTGCAAAAGACCCTTGTGGATGACTATATTATGTCAGATAAGCCCTTTGGTGCTTTAAGTCAAGGCTTTTATACCCTTATCGGTATTATGATAGCTGTTGCCCTTGCCGAAGTTGTGTTCCTTGTAATAAGACGCATACTTGTGGCAAAGGTGGGTAACAGAATAGCCGTAACCTTAAGGGGCTTGGTGTTTGACAGCATCCCTGCCATGTCGGTGGGGGATATAAGCCGCAGGTCATCGGGTGAGCTTATTACAAGGGTCACCTCCGATACCCAGGTGCTTAAAGAGTTTTTGATAAGCCTTGTGCCGGAAGTTTTTCAGTACGGTACCCTTATTTTGGCAATAGTTGCAATACTGTTTGTAATCAACTGGAAATTGGCTGTGTTTGTAATATTGCCCATCCCGCTTATTCTCGTAATGCACAGGATGTCTCGCCGTTACACCCACAGGCTATATCATCAGCAATGGCACGCCAACAGCGAGGTTAACACGGTGCTTCACGACGTTTTCTCGGGCATACGCGTTGTTAAGGTGTTCGGCACCGAAAAGGCAGAGCTTGAGCGGTTTGACAAGGCGATACAAAAAGAGCGGGACATTGCTTTCCGTAACGAGCTGTTTTGGAATCTGCTTATCCCTACGGTGGATTTTCTTATGCGTGTGGGTGAGTATGCGGTGCTTTTAATATCCGGCTCTCTCGTTTTGGGCGGCGCCCTTACCATGGGCTCGGTGCAACAGCTTATCTCCTATGCATCGATGATATATCAGCCCTTGCGTTGGCTTTCCAGTGTTCCCAGAAGAATTACCCGCTCCGCCACCTCTATGGCTAAAGTTTTTGAGATAATCGATGAAGAACCGGAGGTTAAGGAAAGCGAAAAGCCTGTGGAAAAAGAAATCCACGGCGATATCCGCATAGAACGTGGCTTTTTCGGCTACAACAATTTGGACTATGTACTTAAGGATGTAAGCCTTGACATAAAAAAAGGCGAAATGATAGGCATTGTGGGCAGAAGCGGTGTTGGCAAATCCACGCTGATAAACCTTGTAATGCGTCTTTACGATTTAGATGAAGGTACTCTTCTTATCGACGGCATTCCAATACAAAACTACAGCCAGCGGTGTTTGCGCTCTCAAATCGGCGTGGTGCTTCAAGAAAGCTTTATGTTTAAGGGTACCATAGCCGCAAACATCCTGTACGGTGCCGACGGGGCCGACCCCGACAAGCTAATCCGTGCGGCAAAATCCGGCGGCGCCCATAATTTTGTTATGAGCAAGCCCGATGGCTATGACACTTATGTAAGCGAGCGGGGCGCAAGTCTTTCCGGCGGCGAAAAACAAAGGATACAAATAGCGCGCGCGGTCTTGCGCGACCCTAAAATACTGATACTTGACGAGGCCACAGCATCTCTTGATACTGAGACCGAAAAGCAAATACAAGATGCGCTTGCGGCGTTGACTAAAGAACGTACCACCCTTGCCATCGCTCATAGGCTTTCCACCTTGCGCAACGCCACACGACTTGTGGTGTTGGAAAAAGGCTCGGTTGAGGAAGAAGGCACCCATGATGAGCTTATGCATAGCGGCGGCAGGTATTTCAAGCTGGTAATGGCACAGCGCAGTACCTCCAAATTGCAAAACAAGGCAGAAGAAAGGAAGGTAGCACAATGAAGATAACTGTAATAGGTTGCGGCAGATGGGGCTCCTTTATAGCCTATTACCTTGACCGTATAGGCAACGAGGTAACAATCGGCGCACATCCCGATGATACTGCCGCAAAAGAGTTTGATAAAGAGCGTTTTAACGGCACTATTACCATGCCCGACCGTGTGCCTTTTATATTCGACCTTAAGGAGTCGGTTAAGGATGCGGAAATTGTTGTGTTTTCCGTTCCATCCCAAAGTTTAAGAGAAATACTTACAGATATTGGGGCAGAAGTAATGGCGGGCAAAGGCATAATCCTTTGTATGAAGGGGCTTGATATACATACAGGCAAGCGCCTTTCTCAAGTAGTTGCCGATGTTTTGCCTGATAACCGCTGTGCTGTTTGGGTAGGCCCCGGTCACCCACAGGAGTTTGCAGATGGCAAGCCTAATTGCATGGTTATCGACAGCGCCGACGCGGATTACAAAAAGATGCTGGTGGATAGCTTTACAAGCGACCTTATCCGTTTTTACTATGGTGAAGACCTTATCGGCAACGAGATAGGTGCGGCTACCAAAAACGTAATAGGTATAGCAGCAGGGCTTTTGGATGGTTTGGGTCTTCCTTCTCTCAAGGGCGCACTTATGGCAAGAGGCACCAGAGAGATAGCAAGGCTTATCGAAGCTATGGGCGGCAACGGAATGAGCGCCTACGGCCTTTGCCACTTGGGTGATTACGAGGCAACCGTGTTTTCAAAGTACAGCCACAACCGTATGTATGGAGAGATGTGCGCAAAAGGCGAAAAGTTTGAAAAGCTTGCAGAAGGCGCATATACCGTGGTTGCACTTATGGTGCTTCAAAATCAGCTTGGTGTAGAGTTGCCCATTTGTACGGCAGTAAATAAGATAATCCATTTGGGTGAGGACGCAAGGGAGACCTTAAACGGCTTGTTTTCCCGCGATATCACCACTGAATTTCACAAATAAAAATGTAATATAAAGAGGTAAAGCGAATGATGAACAACAAAGAGAAGACTATGGAAAAAATCGTTGCTTTTTGTAAAAACAGAGGCTTTGTTTACAGCGGCAGCGAAATCTACGGCGGCCTTGCCAACGCTTGGGACTACGGCCCCCTCGGCGTTGAAATGAAAAACAATATCAAAAAGGCTTGGTGGAAGAAGTTTGTGCAAGAACGTCCCGAAAACGTTGGGCTTGACAGCGCAATTCTTATGAACCCCGAGGTTTGGGTGGCATCAGGTCACGTT
>JAZUQW010000154.1:0-7181 GCA_045605905.1 Eubacteriales bacterium | reverse complement strand
GCCCTCGTACTTATTGACATAAGTACAGGGCGCAGGGGAGACCCCTACAACCCCAAACGGGAGACGAAGGAAACGAGGGGAACGAGGGGAACGACGGGAGACGAAGGAAACGGGGAAAAGCGGGAGAAAAACGCTAAAACGAAGGAAAAAGCAAAGGCGGTAAGTGAGGCTTACGCTCTCTTACCGAACATATATGTGTTCGGTGACTTAGCCACAAAGCACATATATATTACACGACTTTGCTTTTTTCCCTCTGCGTAACATATATCTGCTCGGCGGCTATGCCGCGAAGCACATATATATTACATAACTTTAGCGTTTTTACTCACCAAACACAAATATGTTACACGGCTTCGTTGCTCTGCGCCTACGCAACATATTTCCGTTACACGCCTTCGCCAGCTGTTGCCGCGAAGCACGTATATATTACACGGCTTTGCACGCCAACAAAAATATGCTCGGAAATAAAATGTAAACATTTTATGAAGCAAAGCGGCACGCTTGAGGTGCCGAGGACTAAAATTGCAGAAAAAGCCTTTGAGTTGGGTCGCATACCTTCACTCGAGGGCTTTTTTGGAAAGCACTCTAAGACAGCTCTGCTTGACTGCAGACTCGGTTTGTGGTATAATATAGGGAAAAAGAGGGCTTTTGAAGGATGAAAACATTATTTTCGCACTAATATTGTAATACATATACAGACGCACTAAAAATATTGCGTTAATAGATGAATGAAAGGTATTTAGATGATGAAAGAAAGAAAAAACGCAGTAATTTATGCAAGGTTTTCCTCCGACAATCAGCGTGAGGAGAGTATTGAAGGTCAGCTTCGTGAGTGTAAGGCTTTTGCCGAGAAGAACGGCTACCTTATCGTAGGCACTTACATAGACCGTGCCTACTCTGCTCGTACCGCAGACCGCCCCGATTTTCAAAAGATGATCGGGGACAGCGCAAACAAGGCTTTTGATTACGTCATAGTCTGGAAGCTTGATAGGTTCTCAAGGAACAAATACGACTCTGCCATATACAAGCGCAACCTGAAGATGAACGGCGTTAAGGTTATATCTGCCACCGAGAACATTTTGGACACCCCCGAAGGCGTATTGCTTGAATCGGTGCTTGAGGGCTTGGCGCAATACTACTCTGCCGACCTTGCGGTGAAGACTATCCGCGGTCTTACGGAGAACGCTCTTAAGTGCAAGTTTAACGGTGGTCTTGTTACCTATGGCTACACCATCGACAAAGACGGTCATTTCCAAATTGACCCTACCACAGCTCCCTTTGTTGTAACCGCCTTTAATATGTACGCCGACGGATATACAATGCAGGAGATAGCTGACCGCATAAACGCAATGGGCGCACGCACAAAAAGCGGCAAGCTGTTTGCCGTAAACGTTATATCCAATATGCTGCATAACCGCAGATACACGGGCGAGTACAGGTTCAGAGATATAGTGCACCCTGACGGAATACCTGCAATAATCCCCTTAGAGCTTTTTGAGAGTATCCAGGAGAAGCTTACTGTCAACAAAAAATCCCCTGCCAAGCACAAGGCAGAGGACGAGTACATACTGTCGGGCAAGCTGTTTTGCGGTAAGTGTGAAAAGCCTATGCTTGGCGAAAGCGGCACAAGCCACACAAAGACAACCCACAGATACTACAAGTGCTACGGAGCAAAGAAGCATAGCTGTGATAAGAAGACTGTGAAAAAGAGCTATATCGAAGACCTTGTTATAGAACAGGTTAAGCTTGCGATATTTGACGACAAGCTGATTGAGCACATAGCAAGTGAGGTGCTTTCTATGCTTTCCAAGGAAAACACGGTTTTGCCCGGTTTGAAGAAGCAGTTGACCACAACGCTCAGAAGTATAGACAACCTCCTGAACGCTATGGAGCAGGGGATTATAACGGACTCTACCAAGGAGCGACTTGAGAAGCTTGAAACGGCAAAGAAGGCTCTTTCGATAGAGATCGCAAAGGAAGAAGCGGTAAAGCCAAAGCTTGACAAGAAACAGATCATTGCTTGGCTGCATCAGTTCAGAAGGCTGAACTTTGATAAGCACTCCCACCGCAGAAAGTTGGTTGACGCCTTTGTCAACGCCCTGTTCCTTTTCGACGACAAACTTGTAATAATAATCAACTATAAAGACGGCGCAAAAACCGTAAAGTTAGAGGACGTAAACTCCTCCCCTTTGGGTTCGGAAACATCCATCCTTGCTCTGCCACGAAAGCATCGACATATAGTCGGTGCTTTTGCTTTTTACCGGGGTCCCCAAGAAACCGATTGTTTCTTTGGGTGATTATATGCTTTATCGAACCCACGACCGTGGGTCGCCTGAACAACCGCCGCCGGTGGCGGAAACAGGGAGTGAAAGGCGGGTGCAGCGGTCGAAAAAGTGGCACCCCTACGGATGTGCAGCTTTTTCGGGCACCGCAAACGGGAGATTCCTACTGCCCCTGTCACTAAAGCATCGACATATATTCGGTGATTTTGATTTTTTGATATATCTCATCTTTATTCGATGTTTTGTGTTGAATATTAAAGCTTTCTGTGTTATAATTTTAAAAAAGGGGTGTGGCTATGGGTGTTATTTATATACTTACAAATCCTTCATTTAAGGAGTGGGTAAAGATTGGATATGCCGATGATGTTAATGAAAGAGTTAAACAGCTAAATAGTAATGAGTGTACACCGTTTGCGTTTAGAATTTATGCAACATATGAAGTCAACAATCGGTTGATGGATAAAAGAATGCATACCATTATCGATAAGCTTAATAGAAATTTGCGATCAATTGACGAGTATAATGGACAGAGGCGAGTGCGTGAATTCTTTGCTATTTCTCCTGAGGATGCCTATGCTATTTTTGAAGCGATGGCTGATATTCACGATTGCCGCCACAAGCTGAAAAAATACGATCCAACGCCTGAACACCGCGCAGAAGACGAATTAGCCGAAGAAATCATAGATGAAGCTCAATGTCGAAAGAAAGAACGATGTGCAAATTATACTTTTGATTATTGGAATATACCAATTGGTGCAGAACTTGTATATTGTGATGATGAAAGTGTTCGTTGTGCGGTGGTTGAAAAGCGACGACTTGAATATAATGGTGAAATAATGTATATGACTCCCTTTGCGCATATTGTCAGCGGAAAGAAGTATTTATTAAATGGTCCCGGGTGGGTTGCGCGACATTTTTTATACAACGGTATACTCGTTGCTGATAGAGAAAATTATACTACAACTCAAGAAGAATAAATCACAAGAAACGGCTAAAACTTCAGACTTACCCATTTTTTGTGATCACGACCTCTCATACGCCGTTTTCTGCTGTTGATAAGTAGGATTTTTATGCCTAAATCCCAAACATTTCATTGTTTCCTATTTCTTTCGTTTGCTACAGCATCATAATGCATCACTTTTATACAAACCAACCGCCGAGGAAAATTAACTCCTCGGCGGTATTTCTTTGTCTATTGCGTACCAACCATTGGCCCCTATAACGAGAACGCATCGGTTAAGCCGTTCAATCGTGTTGTGTCCTTTTTTACATAGTACATCTCGGTTATTTGTGAGGTGCTGTGTCCGAGGATGTCCGCAACCTGCTTTGGTGTTAGCGACAGTATCGTGCTGTCTGGCTGTTTGACGCCGTTTACAAGGTTGGTTGCGAAGGAAGATTTCCCGGTGTCGGGGAAAATGTCCGCAAAGCGGACAAAAGGGGGCCGCCTCCGGCGAGGAGGGGGCTGTAGAGAGTGTAGTCCTCGGTGTTCGACGCCTGCACCGTCTAATAGGCGGTAATAACGCCGTCTGAATCGCTCGGAACTGATATTCAAAATAAATAGATTCGCAAAATTTAATAACATTTTTATGGATTGGGACGAAGAAAAAATCTATTTTTAGGTTCTAATCGGTTAAGGTGCATTTTGTCCGTTGACATTTAAATATACAAAACTCCCGATAGGCTTCTGTCTTGAGAGGTTATCGGGAGTTTTTGTCGGGGTCCCCGAGAAGTCGTCAGACTTCTTGGGGTGATTTTGTAATTAGTTGCTTATATTCGCGGCTCGTTGACTTCTAATTGTATAATCTCGATATGAAACCAGTGGTTTTCTAATTCGCCTTCGTTGTAAATATAGAAGCAGGTGTTGTTTTCGTTGGGGTCGAATTTGGTATTTGTTAAAGTAACCGTGAGCTTTCGCATCTCGCCCCAATGTCCCACAAAATACAAGGAGGGATTATTTTTGTTCTCAATATTGATTTTGTTTACGAAATTTTCCCAATTACATTTTTTAAGTTCCGAAGCGTTGAAGTCCTCGTGTTTCATATAAGAATCCAAAATCGATGGAAGACTTCTTATCATGCGGTCGGCAGTTGTGTTTTCTAATTCATCTTCGCATTCATAATAAAAATCTTCGTATTGTTCATTTAACCAAAGAGATGTCACATCACTCGCGAAGGATTTTACAGGTATTTTCTCGCCGTAAACATACTCATCGCGCTCTGAATCGGAATATTCATCGAATATTCCGAACATTTCCTTTTTTGCTTTTTCATAACTGTCATAAAGCCAAAAACTTTTTCTTCCTCTGACAGGGTCTGTAAACTTGAAATCTAACGCTATGTTGGTGTCCAAGAAAAGCATATACATATATTCTTTCTTGGGCTTAAATTCCTCTGCTTTTTCGGGTGGGTATTTAATAATCTCCACGTCAAGCTCGTTATCAAATGCATCTTCTGCTATATCCGTCAACGTTTCGGGAAGAATAACCTTTTTTATGTATTCCGAACCAAGAGCGTTACTTTCGACTTTGGTTACGTTCGCAGGAAGAAAAAACTCTCTGATTTCGGTTGCCACAAATGCGCCTTCTCCTATTTCACGTAAACTATCGGGGAGTGTTATTTCTCTTAAAGAGCCGTATTCAAAAGCACCGGCGCCGATATATTCAATACCTTCGGAAATAACCAAGCTCTCTATTTCGGTTCCGATGAAAGCGCAATCGCCTATACCTTTGATTTTTTCTCCGCCTATTTTGGCAGGGATAACAACATCTGTTTCGTCACCGACATATTCGGTAATTACACCGTCAACTACTACAAAATCCTGTTCGTTCATTTTAAATCTCCTGTGTTTTTTAGTTTGTAATTAAAGTATATCATCAACGATGAGGAGTTTTTGGTACATTGGCGTGTTATTTTGTACTTTTTGCTATTTCTATCCAAGCTTTACCTTCCCAGTCGATAGGGGAGATTTCGCAGAATTTTGTTTTTATACTTGTTCTTAAATCTTCTTGTAACTGTTTATAATCTTCTTCGTTTAGTTTGCTCCAAGGTTGAGATCTATTGTTGCCGTTATCGCGATATGGCCCAAAAGATGTTGCTTTTTCATCATCTTCATGAAATTTAGGGATAATATTTTCGTTGCCCAAGGTGTATTCTCCGTCTTTGCGGCTAATCGCTTTTAATATGTAGCTGTCTATGGGTACATGAAGTTTTAATGCAACATTCTCGCTCAAAAAGTCTAAAATGTACATGTATTTTAAAGTCATATTAAGCCATTTCTGAGCGTGACCGTAGGTAAAAACTTTTTTATTTGTGTTTGCGACACTTTCAAGCAAATTGCTTTCTTCGGCATAATTGATAATAGCTTCACATGTTTTAGAATGAAATGTTTCGAAATCGGTTTGTTTATTTAAAAGATCACAAAAATTTTCGCGTATTTTCTTACAAATCTCGGTTCTAAATGTTGATTTTTTGTCATCAGTTACATCTTTATTAAACACAAGAGTGCGGTTTAAATCCAAATAAGCTCTGCTTGCACAAACTTCTACGGCTTTTATTTTATCTTTATCAAGTTCCTCGTGGGTTTTTCCAAAATACGAAAATACAAAAAAGTCTTTTGAATAACTACTTAACATTTTCAATTATCCTTATACTTCTCTAAACTCTTCTCAAAATCCTCTTTCAGCTTATCTACCAAATATTGGGGCGATAGGATTACAACATCGGGGGAATGAGTTTTGGCGTATTGAAGCATTGCAATTCCGTTTACAAACGCCGAAACATTAACGGTGTTATCGGTTTCCTCTGAAAATTTTACGTCTGTGCCGAAAACGTCAATAATATCGCTTATCATAGCAAGAGGAATTTGGAACTTTGCCCGAACCGATTCGCTTGAATACATTTGGATATGCTCTTTCATATATTGATGAAGATTCAAGTTCCGTTCGTTTGCCCAAGCAAGCTTTTTAAAGGGCTTTACAGGTATATCAAGAATTTTTATGTCCGCAATGCGGTCAAGACGGTAATTGGAAATATCCTCGTATTTCTCGTAATTGCAAATAAGATAATATTTTCCTTCTTTTGCCGCCATTTGATAGGGATTGATTATATATTCCCGAACGGTTCCGTCGGGGCGCAATTTCTTATGAAGCTTTTTGTCCAAGCCGTATTCCAAATAGGCGAATGATACTTGACGCTTCCTTTCGATAGCCTCATCGAGAATATCGATGGTATGAAAAAGCTGTTTGTTATTTGGCTTTGTTTCGGGGAAGGTAGAAATATGCTTAACCCGTGATTTGAAATATACGCTTGAAAGCCCTTCGAGCTTCTCTATAAGACTTTTGCATTGGCTGTACGGCAGATGTGTGGAGAACAAGACGCTGTCTATAAGCAAGCGAAGCTCGGAATCGTCAAAGTCACGCACCAAGTAAAAATCGGTCTGGATTTCGTTTTCCTTTAATACCGTTTCGCTGGTTTTCTTGTTTTTAATGGGAGTAACACGCTTTTGGGAGGTGTATTCGATATCATAGCCGAACTCCATAAGGGCTTTAATGTTGCGCTGAACCGATTTTCGGTCGGCCACGATAGAATAGTCCCTTTCGAGGATATCGACAATTTCCCTCTGCGTTAGGCGGTGATTTGCGTCGGAATAAATACGCAATATCTCAAGAATATTCATTATGAGTTTTTTTGGCGGTAATTGTTCCAAAAAATCCAACTCCTCAACGGCTGATGCGTTTTTTAACATTATACACCTATTCCTTTATATTTGCAATAGTAACTGAATTTAGCCTTTTGGGTTGCTGTTGCTTGCGGTAATTATTCCACGCATCAAGCAACTCCCTTGCTTCTTTTGGACGGTCTGTTTTTTCGGGGTCAAAGTATATCAGGTTCAAACAATTAC
>JAZUQW010000153.1:0-15866 GCA_045605905.1 Eubacteriales bacterium | reverse complement strand
GTGGTTAGCCGGTGAACAGTGGGTTACTGACGTATTCCGCGCAGGCGGTGATATATACTGCGCGACTGCCGGGCAAATGTTTAATTGCAAAGTGGAGAAACACGGGCAAAATAGCGAACTGCGCCAAAAAGGTAAAATCGCGGTTTTGGCTTTGGGCTACGGCGGCGGTGTTGCAGCGTTGGAGGCTATGGGCGGTAGTCGTATGGGATTAACTGAAAAGGAAGAAAAAGACATTATGCAGCGTTGGCGTGCAGCAAATCCGCATATAGTCCGCTTTTGGGGTATCATTGAGGCGGCAGCGGTTAAGGCTATCAAGACCGGCGAAAGCGCGACTATCCACCGGGGTATCGTCGTATCGTACCGCTGGGGTATGCTGCTTATTACCTTACCGTCGGGGCGTACACTGTGCTACCCACGCGCCCGTATCGGTATCGAGCAAAACGACGGCTGGAGAGGCGACCACGAAATTATAGAGTACGAGGGTACGAACCAAATGACTAAGAAGTGGGGCAAAGTACGCACCTACGGCGGTAAACTTACAGAGAACGTGGTACAAGCCATAGCACGCGACATTTTGGGCCTTATCATTCTGAGAGCTGACGCGGCAGGGTTAAATATCGTTTTCCATATCCACGACGAAATAGTGGTAGAGGCAGAACCGGGCCAAACCCTGCAAGACGTAGAAAACATTTTTAGCAAACCGATAGACTGGTGCCGCGACCTACCGCTGAAAGGCGCAGGATATACGACACCGTACTATTTGAAAGATTAGCAATATGAATAAGAAATTTTTGCGCTTTCGCTACGCAGCCATAAAGCGATACGGTGATAAGCACTGGACGGCGCACACGGACTACATAGAGTTTAACCCAAACTATACCGTTAGCTGCGGCGGTTGCGAAAAAGGGTTTTTCGGTATCGGTAAGGATTTGCCGTTTATCGTAGAGTTATCCAACGGCACTAAATTTTTGTGCTTTATGCACAATTACGGCACCGGCGTAGAGGACGAAATACTAAGCGAAAAGGGCGAAGTAGCCAACAGTTACGTAGCCGACGAGTGCCACGCCAAAGTTAAACAGAATATCAACAAACTAAATACCTACTAAAATGAACACTTTAACAGAAAAACAAAATTTGCGTTACGATTTGCTCAAAGCAAATAACTACGATGTGAAAAACGCTAAAGCGTGCTACGACTTTGTAACAGCCCCGGAGCCTCAGCAGGCAAAAACCGCCGCCAACGGATTGGCAGACGGCGTTTATTTGATACAGCACGACGATACCGCCGTACTGTTTACCGGGCAAACACTTACCGGCACCGAAAAGAGCCTATACAAAGGCGTAGGCGTTAAGTTGGGTAACAAGTCGCTGGCCGTCGCTATGGGCGATATGACAGAGGACGAAATAACCCTTACCAAGAAACAAGGCGGCACACGCTTTATTACCAAGTACCACGAAGCCGTAGCGGACTGGAACGGTAAGGAAAACACCGACGATATACGCGGTATTCTGAACGACGATATTTTGCTGGCAGACGGCGAGTATATCCCAAGTTTGGGCGAGCTGTATTTTATCCTGCTGCATATCCGCGACATTAACGCCGCTTTGGAGGCTATCGGAGGTAAACCGCTTTGCGGTTGGTATTGGGCCAGTACACAATACAGCGCGACCTACGCGTGGTATTTGTTCCTCACCAGCGGCACCGCGGGCGGCTACACCGCTAAGGCGGCGGGCCAGGGCAGAGTTAGGGCCGTTTCAGCATTTTTACCGCTTAACAGTTAATCTTTAGTAGTTAATCTTTGCCCGGCGCAAGCCGGGCGCATTAAATCCCTATTCTATGAATATCCGCGAAATGCAATTATCACTATTTGACCCCGACCCCGATACGATTGTGGGGGGGGTATCGTGCAGTTTAGGACACCGGCACCGCAAACCGAAACGGGCTAAATGGCGCGTCCATTTCAAAAACGGAAACTGCCGCGATGTGTGCGGCTGGTGTGTTAAGCAATTCCAACCCGGAGGCGACCACGCCGATATAGTAGAACGTATAGAGAAACTAACAAAGACAATAATCAGCAAATGATAGTATTAAGTTTATTTGACGGTATGAGCTGCGGACAAATCGCGCTTAAAGAACTGGGCGCGCACGTGGAACGCTACTACGCCAGTGAGGTAGATAAATTCGCTATCGCACAGACGCAGTTAAACTTTCCGGAAACGGTGCAGCTGGGCGATGTGCGAAACATAGACGCGCGAAAGTTGGGCCACGTGGATTTGCTGTTAGGTGGTAGCCCGTGCCAGTCTTTCAGTTTTGCAGGAAAGCGCGCCGGTATGAGTACCAAACAGAACGAAGAAATATACACCTTAGACCGCTATTTGGAGTTAAAGCAGGCAGGCTTTGAGTTTGAGGGGCAAAGTTACCTATTTTGGGAATATATACGCATACTGCACGAACTCAGAGAAACCAACCCTAACGTATTCTTTTTATTGGAAAACGTGGAAATGGGTAAGAAGTGGGAAAAGGTATTATCTAAGGCTATCGGCCTGCAAGGTGTACACATAAACAGCGCGTTAGTATCGGCGCAAATCCGAAAGCGGATTTACTGGACTAACATACGCATAGCCCAAACGACGGGGGGGGATTGGATAACCGATATACCACAGCCCGAAGATAAAGGCATACTGCTACGCGATATACTGGAGGACGACGCAGACGTGGACGAAAAATTTTATCTGAAAGCCCAAACCGTGCAGAACCTTATAGCCCACAAACTAAGGAACGAAGCAGCCGGACGCAATTACGGCGCAGTGTTCCACACCGGGGGGGGAAGATGCACGCCATTAAAATAGGTGGTAAAGATGTGGACGATTTAGTAAGGGTTTAGCAATGGAAACGATATGCGTAGCGTCAAGAGGCAGGCAGACGGGGGGGGGTGAACAAACAGCACTTAGAAGTATGCCCCGTAGCCGGAAAAACAAACTGCCTTACCACAGTAGCAAAAGATAATCTGATTTGGCAACGTCCGCGCGGAAAGAATAACGGCGGCTTTTATACCGATAAGTCGCCCACCCTTTCGGCTAACGCGTGGCAAGAAAATAATTTAGTTATGGAGTTATCCGCAAAACAATTAAATCCGAGTGGTGAAAGCAATAACGGGCAGCAGCCCTACCAGCAAAACCGGGTATATGAAACTAACCACAAATCGCCTGCACACTGCGCAGGGCTTACGGGCGGCGGCTATATGGTTGCGAACGAAAAAGAACCTGACGGACGTATTAGGCGACTGACCCCGACCGAGTGCGCGAGATTGCAGACTATACCCGACTGGTACAAATGGAAATGCAGCAACGCCCAACAGTATAAAATGCTGGGTAACGGTTGGACGGTAGATGTTATAAAACATATCCTTTCGTTTTTGCCCGACGAAATGCTATACCCCGACGACTATACGGAGGCAATGCAGGAACCGGAGGCAGTGGACGAACCACAAAAAAAATGCGGTAACTGTGCGCTTTGCATACATACGCATTTAGGCGGTGAGTGCCAATTAACCGACAACCCGGTAGAGTATGAGCAGGACGGCTGTATAGACCACATAGCAGAAGATTAGAAGATATGGACGAAAAGGATTTCAATAGTACAGTAACGGCAGAGGTGCCAGCCGAACAAATGCAGAAAATCTACCTGCGTTTGGAGGACGAAGCAAGGCCCCACGCTATGAGGGTGAGAAAATGCCGCCCGTTTGTAAAGCGAGTTACAATTTACTGCGACGCTGAAAATGTCGCATACTTTAATACGATAGTAGCCAATGAAAATAAAGCTGAAATATGATTTTACGATAGACTTAGCCACAGCCCACAGCCGCGTATCTAAAAAGTGGCGTAATAGGCACTGGCAATGGTCAGAACTGCTGGAACGCTGTAGCGAAACCAAACGCACAGCGGAAACAGCAGCCGAATACGCGCGTATGACGCGAGAGGAACAAAGCAACGTAAAAGACGTGGGCGGCTTTGTCGGCGGCTACCTAAGCGGTGGAATACGTAAGAATACAAACGTAATGTACCGCAGTGTGGCTACGCTGGATATTGACTACGGCACGCTGAACGTGTGGGAAGATTTCCAAATGGCGTTTAGTTTTGCCGCAATGATATACAGCACGCATAAGCACAGCGACAAGACACCGCGCTATAGGTTGGTATTCCCACTAAGCAGGCAGGTAACACCGGCAGAATATGAGCCACTTTGCAGAAAGATTGCCGCCGAACTGGGTATAGACCTATTCGACGATACAACCTACGAACTGCCGCGCCTATTCTACTGGCCCAGTACCTCAAAGGACGCAGAGTATGTTTTTGAATACCAAGACGGCCCGGCCTGCAACGTGGACGCTGTACTAAATCAGTACGTGGACTATAAGGACGTAAGCGCGTGGCCTATATCGAGCAGGGAGGGCGACGTAATAGCCCACGAAATTAAGAAAGCAGGCGACCCGACAGAAAAGCCCGGACTAATAGGCGCGTTTTGTCGTGCTTACTCTATCGAGGAGGCGATAGAGCAGTTTTTAGGCGACCAGTACGAACCGACCGGAACCGACGGGCGATATACCTACAAGTTAGGCAGCGTGGCCGGTGGTTTGGTTTGCTATGAGGGCAAATTTGCTTTTTCGCACCACGAAACCGACCCTGCAAGTAGGCAGCTGTGCAATGCTTTCGACCTTTGCCGTATTCATTTGTACGGCGCGAAAGATGAGGGTAGCCGCGCACTGGACGTTACGCGCAAACCGTCGTATATGGCTATGCAGGAAATGGCGAGCCAAGACAGAAACGTAAAACTGCTGATGTCGCGCGAGCGCAGCAAATCCGCTGCGGAAGATTTCGACGAAGTGGAACTGCCGGAAGATTACAGCGACGAATGGAAAGCGGAATTAGAGTACAGCAAATCCGGTAAATTGCAGTGTACTATCGGCAACATTATTCTAATACTGGAAAACGACCCTGCGCTGCGTGGGCGCATTACCCACGATTTGTTTGCAGGCGTGGACGCGGTTGTAGGCGGTTTGCCGTGGAATAAGAACGCTACGCAGTGGACGGATAACGACGACGCTAATTTGCGCGTATGGCTGGAACGTAACTACGACATAACCGGCAAAGAGAAAATAGCCGACGCGCTTACGGCGGTGCTTACACGCCACAGTTACCACCCTATCCGGGATTACCTCAACGGCTTGCAATGGGATAACGTACCGAGATTGGAGAAACTGATAATAGACTATATCGGTGCTGAGGACAACGAACTAAACCGCACAATGACACGCAAACACTTTACGGCAGCCGTAACGCGCGTGTTTAATCCCGGCTGCAAATACGACTACTGCCTAATCCTTACCGGGCCGGAGGGTGTGGGAAAATCCACGCTGTTAGGCAAAATGGGCGGCAGGTGGTTTAACGACAGCATAACCACCACCGAGGGCAAAGAGGGTATGGAACAACTACGTCGCGCGTGGATTATCGAAATGGGAGAATTAGCCAGTATAAAGCGTAGCGATGTGGAAAGCGTGAAAGCCTACCTATCCAAGCGCGTAGATATATACCGCGCGGCATACGGCAGGCGCACGGCAGAACACCCCCGGCAGTGCGTTTTCTGCGGTACTACTAACGAGGTGCTTTTTCTCAAAGGCGACAACGGAAACCGCCGCTTTTGGATTATGGCGGTTAATCCTGCACTGCGCAAATATAAGAAGTGGCAGGAGGCGTTAGACCGCGACCGCGACCAACTTTGGGCCGAGGCCGTCCACTATTACCAGCAGGGAGAAAAACTCTACCTATCGGACGAACTGGAAGCGCAGGCACGACAGAGGCAAGAAGAATACAACGATAACAGCGACGACCCTATAGTGGCAATGCTGCAAAAATTCTTAGATACCAAACTGCCGGTGGACTGGGCGACCAGAGATATAGCCGACCGCCGCAGGTGGTTAAAGAACCCCGACCCGTTGGACGCTGAGGGCGTAGAGCTGCGTGAAAAGGTATGCGCCGCCGAATTTATTTGCGAGCAAATGGGGCGCGATATGTCGGATAAAGAATATAAATACCTATCGCGGAAAATCTGCAAACTGATTGACGATTTGCCGGACTGGGAGCGCGTAAGTACCACTAAGCACGCGCAGAAATGGTACGGAATACAAAAAGGATTTCGACGCAAAATTACGGTAAACCAAGACGACGACATTTAACGGAAAGGTAAACCGAGTTTAGTGCAATGAGAAAAAGGGTAAAAGCAAATATAGGTAAACGCAAAATTTAGTTTACCGCGCAGTTTACTAATTTGGTTTACCGCTAAAAGATTGATTTACAATTTATAAATAATAAAGTAAACCGAGTAAACCAAAGAATATATAAAAAGATAGAAACAATGTAATACAGAGATATAAACTCACTTACGCGAGAAAAAACGCACGTCTATACGCGTAAGGGGTAAAATATAGGAAAATTAAAATTTGGGTTTACAATGAAAAAGAAGATAGAAAATATAGTTAGACACGCCGAGGTATCGGAGAAAGCGATAGAACGCTATTTGACCGATAGCGTAAAAGAGCTGGGCGGCGTGTGCCTAAAGTATAGTAACCCCGGAATGGTGGGTTATCCCGACCGCATTTGCTTACTGCCGGGCGGCGTTACCGTTTGGGTGGAACTCAAAAGCAAGGGCGAAGCATTAAAGGCAGTGCAGAAAGTACGTATTTGCCAAATGGCGAAGATAGGCCACACGGTACACGTGTGCGACAGCAAAGAGGCAATAGACCAAGTTTTAGAACCCTACAAAAGTAACCGGATATGATATACAAGCCATACGAATACCAGCAAACGGCTATGCAGTGGATAATGGATAAACCTAAATGTGGGCTGTTTTTGGATATGGGATTAGGTAAGACCGTATCGACACTGACAGCCATACAGCAGATGATAGACGACTGCGAGATTAGCCGCGTTTTGGTTGTTGCGCCTAAAAAGGTTGCAGAAACTACGTGGAGTACCGAGGCCGAAAAGTGGGAACACCTGCACGACCTTAGAGTGGTTAAAGTGTTGGGAACGGAGAAACAGCGATGTATGGCACTGGCACAGAAAGCCGACGTTTACGTAACCGGGCGCGATAACTTTGTTTGGCTGGTTGGAAAGTATGGCGGACAATTACCATTTGACGCGTTAGTGATTGACGAATTAACCAGTTTTAAGTCTGCGAAAAGTGAAAGATTTAAGGCTATGCGTATCGCCGTTCCAAGCGTTAAACGGGTTATAGGGCTTACCGGAACACCGGCACCGAACGGGCTAATAGATTTGTGGGCGCAGATGTACTGCATAGACCAAGGCGAAAGGCTGGGAAAATCAGTTAGCAAATACCGCGAAACCTACTTTGAAACGCACAAATGGAATAATATAATAGTCCGTTGCGACGTAAAAAGCGGCTGCGAGGACATTATACGGGCAAAAATAGCCGATATATGCCTGAGTATGCAGGCAAAGGACTATTTGCAGCTGCCGGATATGATAACCCACACGGCTAACGTCTATTTGAGCGAAAAGACTATGGCGGCTTATACCAAGTTTGAAAAAGAAAAGGTTTTGGAGTTTACAGCCGAACACGCCGGAGAACCACAGAACATATTAGCCAATTCCGCAGCCGGGCTTATGAACAAGTTAAGCCAGTTTGCTAACGGGGCGATATATGACGAAGATATGCAGGCCCACGAAATACATAGCGAAAAATTAGACCGGTTAGCCGAAATAGTGGAAGCCGCCAACGGCAACAGCGTATTAGTGTTTTACCAGTACAAACACGACATACAGCGAATAACTGCAAGGCTGAAAGGCTACAAGGTACGGACGTATCAAGGCGAAAAGGATTTGCAGGACTGGAACGCCGGAAAGATAGACGTACTACTGGCACACCCGGCGAGTACGGCGTATGGCCTCAATATGCAGCAGGGAGGGCATTATATTGTTTGGTTTGGTACCGGTTGGAATTTGGAACACTACCAGCAGGCTAACGCCCGACTGCATAGGCAGGGGCAACAGCACCCGGTTACAGTGTATAAGTTAATCTGCGCCGGTACTGTGGACGAAAGAGCCGCTGCCGCTTTGGAGGGCAAAAAGGGAGTGCAACAGAGTTTGTTAGATAGTCTTAACTACTTAATAAGTAAATATCGTGAGTAATAGAAAACGGGTAAATATATCCATAGACCCACAGACATACGAAAGGCTGCAAAGCATAAAGCAAGTACACGGGTTTAGTAATGTGTGCGAGTTGGTAGTAGCCTTTGTGCATATACTGTTAGACCGTATGGAAAGAGTGGATAAACGAAAGTATGATTTGCCCGATGACGACGGGCGGTATATCGACGAAATGTTTGACGATTTGGGCCACGTACAGCGTACACCCAACGGCGACGCGCCAGTACGCAGGCACACTAAACGGATTAAATGACTATGGCAAAGGATAAGGAGTATAACAAGTTAATCCATACTAACAAGTGGCTGAGGCTGCGCCGTGATGTATTGACGAAACACCCTATTTGCCAAAGGTGCGAGGCTGAGGGAAGATTAACGCCTGCTACCGAGGTACACCACATTAGACCGGTTGAGGAAACATTTACCAAAGCCGAACGGGTGCAGCGTATGTATGATATACACAACGTCCGGGCCTTATGCCACGACTGCCACGTAAGGACACACACGGAGTTGGGGCGTAGCGGTAAGGCTGCGACACAAAAGCGCAACGCCGAACACGTCCGGGAGGTTATAGATAAATTTTTCGGCGACGGTTAGCAAAGACCGGGGCGTATTTTTTAAGAGGGGTACACCCCCGTTAAACCTCACCCCCACCTTTCTACGTGTGTGAGCAAAAATTTGAAATTGCGGAACTTTGGACTAAAAGAACATAAAAACGTAAGATTATGGCGAAAACAGTAAAAGATTACGTAAAAGACATAAAAAAAGTGCTGAAAACCCACAAAACCTACAGTGCTGGTTTGGATATGCAAATTTTGTCGCTGGCCTCAGCTATGCGTAATTTGGAAATGGCGAACGACCAAATAGACGGGCTAACGGAAACGACCGTATGGGAAACCACGCGCTACGGCGAAAAGCTGGCACCGCACCCGGTTTTCAAAATTGCAAAGGAGGCGCAGGAATTGGTAACGCGCCAAATGAAAGCGTTAGGGCTTACCGTTGAAGATTTGGCCGGTGAAGCAGACGACGACCCACTGGCAGACCTCACAAAGAAGCTGACGAAAAAGCGCAAGCAGCCTACGATTATCAAACCTAATACAGAGGGCTAATAATGACAGAAGAAGAAAAGGACAAACTACGGCAGGCGAAAGCGGACGTTACCGACCTGCTGGCAGGTATGCCGATAGAACGCTACCGACTGGACGAAGTGGATAGCCGGTTAGATAGTTATGTGCGCGAGGTTGCAGGAAACCCCGACGCGCATAACCTATATGAGCAGTTAGCGGTAGCCCGGTTTTTCCATTTGTGCGACCGATACGGCATTAACGTAACGGAGGTGTGGCAGTTTTGCGATTTCTACGAAAGCCTATATTTTCCCGGTAAGACCGGGCAACAGCGGTACAAACTTACGCCCGTGCAGTATTTCCAGTTTGCCAGTATCTTTGCCTTTTGGGTTGGCGATAAACGAGTGGTGCGCGAAGTGGTGCTGTACGTTCCGCGTAAATTCAGCAAGACCACCAGCACCGCGTCGCTGGCTATCTACGATTTGCTTTACGGCGACGCAAACGCGGAAAGTTACACCGGTGCCAACAGTAGCGACCAAGCGAAAAAATGCTTTGACGTTATCCGTAACTGTATGCGAAAGTTAGACCCGAAAGAACGCCGCTATTTAGTGAACGAGCAGACCGTAAAGAGCCGCCGCAAAGACCGTACAGCCTTTGCGCAATGTCTGACAGCCAACGCCCGTACAAAGGACGGTTTGAACGCCAGCACGGTAATTATGGACGAATTTAGCCAAGCCCGTAGCAGCGAACTACTGACGGTATTAACTACGTCTATGGGTGTGCGCGAAAATCCGCTGACGGTGATAATTACCACCGCGTCGGACGTATTCGACGGCCCGTTTTACGAAATGTTGCAGGGGTACAAATCCGTACTTATGGGAGAGTATGAGGACGACAGCGTATTTGTACACATTTTCGAGCCGGATTTAGACGACGCAGAGGACGACGAAAGTACGTGGCTAAAAGTACACCCACATTTAGGCGTTACCGTATCTATGGACTTTTATAGGCAGGAATATAAAAACGCCGTGCGTAACGGCAGCGAGGCTATGTTAGCGTTCCGTACAAAACTGCTGAATTTGTACGCAGAAAACGAGCAGCGCAGCTGGATTAGTAGCACGCTGGCCCGACATATCAGCAAGCCGATAAAGATAGACGCGATAAAAGGCAGACCGGACGCAATGGTAGCGATAGACCTAAGCGAAAGCGACGACTTTAGCGCGGTAAGTATGGGTATGTACAACAAAGAGCAGAAAAGTTTTTATTTCCATACAGCCTATTTTTTCCCGTCCGGGGCGTTGGCCGGACACCCTAACGAAAAACTTTATAGGGTTTGGGCTGACAAAGGATTTTTAACGCTGACCGACGGCGACGTAATAGACTACCGCCGTATCGTAGATTACGTGCTGTATCTAAATAAATACGTCCGTACTTTGGGTATCGGTTACGACCCGTGGAAGTCGCAGGAGGTTATAAATATGCTGGCTGCGGCAGGTGCCGGAAACGTGATTAAGGGCATAAAACAGACCTACGGCACGTTTACCGCCCCGGTAGAGAGCTTTGAACACGGCGCGAAAACTGGGCATATATTCATAAACGACAACCCGATTAACGCCTACTGCTTTGGTAACGCCGTTTTAGATACCGACAAACTGGAGAACTGCAAGCCGGTAAAGCGAAAACAGACGCAGAAAATAGACGGTGTTATAACGAAACTTATGTGTTTACGCCTATTTATTGACTACGAAAGATAAAATTTTTATCGAATTTAGAGGAAAACGGGTACCAGTTACCCGTTTTTCTGTGTAATAGTAGAGGCACATATATTTTGCGAATGGGATTTATAGATAACATACGGAATTTGTTTAGACGCAGTACGACGGCTGAGGGTAACGCGGCTAATACAGCGAGTGCGGATATACCACGCACCGGCGGCGTTTTTGAGTACCCGACCGGCACCGCGTTAAATGTATCTACAGTTTACCGCTGTGTTAATATGTTAGCCGACAGCGTGGCTAATTTGCCCGTGCAGTATAAGCGTATGAAAGGCGATATTTTTACAGAGGACAAAAGTAGCCGCCTGCACTATCTTTTGAATGTACAGCCCTGCGGCTATATGTCGGCGGTGGATTTTTGGCAGCTGGTAGTACAGTATATGTTATTGCGTGGTAATGCCTATATCGTACCGGTTTACGACCCGTTTACTATGGATATAGACCGGCTTTGTTTGGTAAATCCTGCGTGCGTTTCACACGATACCATTAACGATATATACACCGTTTGCGATGTAACAGCCGGTATTTGCGGTGTGTATGACGAAAAAGACATACTGCATATTAAAAATTTCAGTCTGGACGGCAAAACCGGTTTATCCACTTTGTCGTTTGCCCGTCTTACGACAAATACGGCTTTGGCAGGCGACCGTGAAACTAAAAATCGCTTTGATAATGGCGGTAATGTGCGCGGTATTATCAGTAACGATAACAGCGTGCGCGGATATGGTGAGTACCAAGATAACGAACTGGAAAAGACCGCTAACGATTTGGACGAAAGATTTAGAGGCGGTGAGCGCATAGTATCACTACCGGGCCAAGTGCAGTTTAGCCCGATTTCGTTAAGCAGTACCGATATGCAGTTTTTGGAAACGCGTAAATTTTCGGTGCGCGAGATTTGCCGATTTTTCGGCGTACACCCGTCGTTTGTTTTCGATGATACCAGTAATAATTACAAGTCTGCGGAAATGGCAAACGTGGCTTTTCTCAGTACCACGCTTAACCCTATTTTGCGTAAGATTGAAAAGGAGCTACACCGTAAGTTAGTCGCGCCGACTTTGTGCTGTAAGCGAAAATTTGAGTTTAACCGTACAGCACTTTACGCGTGCGATTTGGATAGCCGCGTAAAGTACCAAGCGCAAACGATAGCCGCAGGTATTTATACCGTAAATGAGTGGCGCAGGGAGGAAAACAAACCAGCGGTAGAAGGCGGCGATATTGTACTGGTATCGGCAAATCTAAAGAGTATTACCGAGATAGGCAAACCGGCAACGGTAGAACCGAAAGAACCAATAGAAACCAAACCGGCAGAACCGGTTACAGAACCTAACGAAGAAAATGGCGAAGAATAAAAACGAAGTTATTAAACGCCTGCTGCACACCGTAACCGATTTGCGAGTGCGCGAGGCTAAGGAGGGCGAAGCGGAAAGCCGTACTATTACCGGTTACGCTATTCTGTTTAATACCCCGTCTGCGCCGTTGTGGGATTACGACGACGAAGAGGCACGCGAGATTATAGCACCGGGCGCAGTTACTAAGGAATTGTTAGACGGCTGCGATATTAAATTTACGATGTTCCACGATAGGCAGCTGATATTAGCCCGTAGTAAGAACGGAGCCGGTACGCTTACCTACGGCGTGGACGACAAAGGCGTTTATTTTGAGTTTGACGCGCCTAATACCGTGGACGGCGACAAGGCGTTAGAACTGGTGCGCCGCGGTGATATTTCGGGCTGTAGTTTTATGTTTACCACCCACTACTACGATAGTGCGTATGTTGCGCGCGATGTGCAGAGAGTGGACGGTAAAACGATTATTACCTACACCGTAAATGTGATTACCGGTATTTACGATTTTACGCTGGCTGCTGACCCTGCGTACCCCGATACAAATTGCGAGTTGCGCGAGTTGGTGAACGAACTAAGAAAACCTGAGCAGCCGGAGAAAACCAAAGTAGAAACTAAAATGCGTGAGCAAGTGCGCGAAATGCGCCGCGCTGCTACGCAAAGTTTAGATATTGTTTAACAGTTAAAGCGATTTTTGTATGAAAAAGAAAACCGTACAAGTGCGTGAGTTGGTAGATAAGTATCAGACCAACTGCAACCGTATTAGCGAAATTGCTGATACGTGCGAAAAGGAGCAGCGCGAGCGCAACGAAGCAGAGGACGCAGAGTATAAAGCGTTATCGCGCGAAAATCAGTTACTGCAAATGCGTATGCACGCTATCGCAGTAGAGGCAGGAACGCCGCAGAATGTGAACACCGACGAGGTACTGCGCGAAATGCTGCTTAACAAAAACAGCAAGGTAACTATTTCGCTTATGCGCGAAGTTACACCGCAGACTACCGCAGCGTTGGCCGATACCGGTATTATCCCGGTGCAGGAACAGGAAATGTTAAAGCCTATCCGTTTGGGCCTTATCTATGATAAGGTAGGTTTGAACATTCGTTCCGGCCTTATCGGTACTTTGCGCTGGCCTAAGCACAGCAAGGCTGTAGCCCAGTTTGCAGACGAGGCAGAACGCCTTTCCGATAGCAAAATCGACTGGGGCAAGTTGGAAACAACCGGCCACCGTTTGGGTATCGCCATTCCCGTAACACGCGAGGAGCTGGAAGATAGCCACGGTATCGTAGAAAACGTGGTTAAGGAGGAAATGCCGTCTGCTATCGTGGACGAGATTAACGCCGCGCTTTTCACAACTACAAAGGATTACACCGCTAAGGACGGCAGCACCAAGCAGCGCAAGGTTTACGGCCCGTTTGTCAAGGCGGCAGAAACCGTTACCAACTTTGCGGCGGCAGTACCGACCCGTAAAGAGTTGCTGAAAATCGTAGCAAAGGTAGCAAGCAGCGTTAAGATGATTGCGCCGTGCTGGATTATGACCGAGGCAATGAAAGCCGAGCTGCGCGATGTCAAGGTGGACGAGGGTAGTGGCCGTTTCCTTTGTGAAAACGATATGATACTGGGTTATCCGGTGTTTACTACTAACGCTATCGGCGCAGACTATATCGGCTTTGGCGATTGGAGCTACCAAGCAGCCGGATTTTTCGGCGATATGAATTTGGTAGTTGACCCTTACACACTGGCCCGTAACAACGCCGTAGATTTCGTGCTTAACACACGTTTCGGCACTGTTACACTGCGCGAGGAGGCATTTGTTTTGGGTAAGGTTAAGACCGCCTAAAGAGTGAGAACGTACAGAGGTAAATTTATAGCAGTTTAATTATGGCTACAGTGGATATAGCACTACTAAAAATGCACGTCCGCGCGGACGACTTTAGCGACGACGACCAGTATTTACAGCATTTGTTAGACGCTGCGGAGCAGTACGTAAGCAAAGCAACCAACCGCACCAGCGACGAACTGCTGGAACTGGGCGGCGGCAAACTGCCTGCAATGGTATTGCACGCTATTTTGCTGATTGCCGGACACTGGTACAACCAACGCGAAGCCGTTAGCGGTGTGCAAATGGCAGAAGTGCCGTACACACTGCAAGCCTTAATTAAACCGTATCGCAAATTAGTAAACGACACTGCCGAATGATAGCCGGGAAAATGAAATATAAACTTACGTTGCTGGAGCCTAAACGGGTTACTGACCGAATGGGCGCAGAAACTACCACCTACGAACCTACGCGCACCGTACACGCGGAACGCGTTAGGGCTACGGGCAACCGCAGCGAGGAGGTGGGCGAACATTTCCCGGACTATGCGGCAGAGTTTAACATACGCCACGCGCACCCGATAGCGGAAAACTGGAGGGTGCAGCAGTTGGGCGGTTATCTTTATACCGTCGTGGCGATAATCCCTAATTTGGATAGAGGCTATAAAACCCTACTATGCGACCGAGTTAATGAATAGTTACCAGTATGGCCCGGACTATTGACTACGACGATAAAAATTTGCAGCGGTTATTCGCTGAACTGGAGCCTAAACGCAGACTGCAAGCGATTAAGGGAGGTTTTCGTAGAGAGGCCAACCAAGTGCGCAAAACGGCAATAAACAACCTGCGTAGTAGTATTCAATCGAATAAAGACTTAGAAAAAGGCGTGCGCGCTATTGTATTCAAGCGCAAAGCCGGATTTCGGGTTACAGTAGGAACGAAACGGGCAGGAAAGAACGGCAAGGGAGAGGCAGGATTTCACACCAACCGGCAGGGCCTTAAAAAGCCCGTACTAATATGGGCTGAGGAGGGAACAGCGGAACGAAAGACCAAACCTAAGCAGGGAACGCGCAGGCGTGCTGCAAGGTTGCGAGCCTCACACCGCACCGGACGAATGAAGCGTTACGGATTTATGGCGCAAACCTTAACGGGTGTACGTGATACCGTAACAGCGAACATACACAAAATGGTAACTGAAAATGTAGAACAAGTAGCAAAAAAGTATGGCTGTAAATAGAACGAGTTTAAGCGCAGGCGAAATTATCCGGGCTATTCTTATCGAGGACAGCGAAGTAATGACGCGCGCTAACAAGGTTTTTCCGGTAGTTGAGGATAGCGCAGAACTGCCGTATATCGTGTATCGTCGTACCCAGTTGGAACAAGTGCCAACGAAAGCCGGGCGCGGTGCTGATATGGTGGGTATCGAAATTCTTTGCTACACGAAAGGTTATACCGAGGGCGTAGAATTGGCCGAAGCTGTACGCGGTGCGTTGGACGGCGTGCAGGGCGAAAGCGACGGGCTGGTTATGCGCAGTTGCTATTTGTCGGATAGCGAAGAAGCGTGGCAGGACGACGCGTATGTACAACAGTTAGTGTTTAATGTTAAGATATAAACGATATGGCGACAACAGCAAAAAGTGGTTAT
>JAZUQW010000152.1:0-2584 GCA_045605905.1 Eubacteriales bacterium | reverse complement strand
CACCGTGTTGCTTAAACCTGTATAGCTTATAAGCGCAGGCGTGCCATCTGCCTTTTTGATCTCGCTTAAGTGAGTAGCAAACTCCCTTTCTGCTGTAGCGTTATCCTCACCGTTTTCGTAGACCAAAACGACTGTGCTGTTAGCGCCAAACATATCGCTTATAGCGGTATCTGCGCCCAAATTAGTGGTATAATTATACTTTAAGCCGTCCTAAACAAAAAAACATATAATTATAAGCACAATGAAAACCGGAATAACCCCGCGGGCGGTTTTCTTTGCAAAGCGACAAACGCCGCGACCGTTAAAGCTGACAGATTTTTTTGCTGTTTTGTTAAGAAGCTTTTCCATAAGCAAAATCAGAGCAGGGAACAACGCCAGCGATGCTATTAAGGATATAACTACGCCCTTAATAAGCACTATGCCCAAATCAAAGCCTATGCCAAAGCTCATAAACAACAGGGCAAAAAGACCTGCAACCGTGGTAAAGGCACTGGCTATAACAGGCTTTGCCACAGCCTTTACGGTCCGTATCATAGCGGGATAGCTTTGCGTTCCTTCGTCTCTTTTTGCGCGGTATGTATGCAGTAAAGCTATGCTGTAGTCTATGGAAAGCGCAAGCTGAAGTATTGCAGCAACGGAATTTGTAATGTAGGATATATTGCCGAACACGGCGTTTGTGCCCAAATTGATAACGATGGCAATGCCGGACGCTAACAGCAAAACCAAGGGCTCTAACCAAGAATGGGCGGTTATCAAGAGAATAACAACAACAAGCAAGACAGATATAAGCAAAATATATCCCATTTCTCCCGTAATGGTCTCTCTTAACGCCATTGTAGAGGCAACGGCGCCACCGTAATGCACCTTGCCCTTGTATTCCGCATCCATTTTTGCTTTTATGTTTTCGTAAACTGTTTGGGCTGTTTGAGAATACTCGTCACCCTTTACAACAACGGTAAAAAGTGCTGTGTTCTGCTTGTAGTTTTTTTCAGACTCGGTATCAAAGGTTACCCCTACCACGCCGTCGACTTTTGACAGCTCGGCAGATATGCCCTTTGCTGTGTCTTTGTCGATATCGGATACCATAACCTTTATATCCGTTGACATACCGAACTCTTCTTTTATTATGTTAAGGGCGGTTTTGGTCCCTTTTGAATCGTCCAAATAATCCGAAAGGCTATAGTTTATTTGCACCTTACCCACAAGGCATATACTTATTGCCGCCACAAGCAAGAAGACAGCAGTAACCGCCCAAACCTTTATTGTGTCTTTTTTTTGCATACTTACTCCCTCAATCTCCCAGAGAAATCCGGAGGTTTCTTAACAACCCCACACAATTACCCCAACAAAAAGCCAACTTGGAGGGGGCAAGGTCCCCCTCCAAGTTTATATAATGCATAGTTTTTTGAATTGAATATTAAGCTTCGTCGTCTATCAAGTCGGGAATACCGTCGCCGTCACTGTCATCATCGCCTATTATTTCACTTACGCGCATACGGCGCTCTTTTTTAACTTCTTCTACCTGCTTGTGTAAAATCTCTTTTGTGTCAAAGCCAGACTTAATATTCTTTATTTCTAAAACAGGACAAGTGGAATCAGAGCTTTTTACGGTAACGGTACCAACGCCGAAAATCTTTTGCCACAGGCTGCGCTTAAGGCTTATATCCAAAACGCGGTAAAGCACTATCTCTTCATATTTAGTGGAAAACAAGCCTGTTTCAACAAAGAGCCTATCCTTGCCCAGCTTGTATTTGGTAAAGCTTAAGGGCATACCCAAAAAGCGCTTTCTGTCCTGCCAAATAATTTCTATACCTGCATTCTTTTTTGCCATATTAAATCCTCCCCTTATTTGCCAACCTTACCAACATCGATCCAAGGTACGGCAATTGTACAAAGTTAAAAAGGTGTTGCATTAAACAGCAACACCTTTTGCTTTTATCTTAATATCTGTCGGTATTTGTCTTGCGACTGCTGTTAAGCATAGAAATAATGTTATCTATGTCATCGCTTTCATCCACGGTGCTTGCGTCAGCCTGATCTGCAACGGGCATGGGCTTGCTGCGATAGTCACCTCTCTTATCGCTATCAAAGCCGGTAGCAACCAAGGTAACAACCATTTCATCTTCAAGGTTGGTGTCAAATGCGGCACCGAAGATGATGTTTGCATCGGGATGAGCTTCGCCGGTAATCATGGCAACAGCATCATTAACTTCATCAAGAGCGATGTCAAGGGATGCGGTGATATTAACAACGATGCCTTTAGCGCCGCTGATGTTAGTTTCAAGCAGAGGACTGCTCATAGCCATCTTGGCTGCCTGCTCTGCCTTGTCCTTACCTTTAGCATGACCAACACCCATATGTGCAAGACCTGCATTGCTCATAACAGTGCTTACGTCTGCAAAGTCAAGGTTAATAAGACCATCCATGGTGATAAGGTCAGAAATGCTTTGTACACCTTTACGAAGAACCTCGTCAGCCTCTTGGAAAGCGTTAAGGAAGGTTATCTTCTTATCGGTGAGAAGCTTAAGACGTTCATTGGGGATAACAATGAGAGAATCCACATGCTCTTTAAGCTTTTCAATGC
>JAZUQW010000151.1:0-2084 GCA_045605905.1 Eubacteriales bacterium | reverse complement strand
CCTTGGCTCACAGAACGACATGGCTACGATCCGACTTTCCCACAAAACTGACAACTTCTACGATGTCACCATCCTTCAGTACTGTTTCTCCGTACTGCGATTTGGGGACAATATCTCCATTACGCTCTACTGCAATTCGTTTTGGCTCATAGCTTGTAGTTTCAAGATATTCCGCAACCGTCTTACCTGCAATATTAAGTTCTTCGCCGTTGATCTTTACCATAAAAATACCTCCGAAAGCAACAAAAAAGGAAGCTACCGATTCGGTAACTTCCAAAGTAAACTTTGCTCTTCCCAATATCCTTATATCAGGCATCCCTACGTTGGCATTATCCAAATCAGGTTCTCGGTCGAAGGTCGCACCTTCCTCTCAGCCTGTAATACAAGCTCCCGTTAATTCAATTGTTATATGCATTATACACCTGTTGTTGTAAAATTGCAAGCGCTTTTTAAAAATTAAGCAAAAGGAATACACGGGGAAATTGGCAGACAACTGTTGTTTGCTGCAACAACCGGATAATTATGAAGGAGGCTATCGTATGTCTGAAGCCCTAAAAACGCTGTTCCGATTTTCCGCAAGATTACGCTTTTGTTGTTTTTATGCCTGACTTTCAAGAAACACTTTGTTTATCGGTGCAAAACGTTCGTGTTTAACAGCTACAGTTTGTATTATAATTCTATTCTCTTGATAAGTAGATAACAATTTTTAGTTTTTCTTCAAAATTAACACCGATAACCAATCAGTCGACGAAAAAAATAAAAAGCCGCAAAACTTGGCTTTTCGTGTTCTGCCCTTTTTCGACAAGTTGTAATGTTTTACAAAACCGCTTGCAAAAAGTGCGTTTGTCTGTTATTATGATAAGGAAGAAATATTACCTTATAAAAAGGATGTGTTTTTGTTTATGAAACTTGGTATAGTTGGTCTGCCCAACGTGGGCAAAAGCACTTTGTTTAACGCGCTTTGCGGTGGCGGGGCAGAATCTGCAAACTACCCCTTTTGCACCATAGATCCCAACGTGGGCGTTGTTCCTGTGCCCGATGAAAGGCTTGACAGGCTGGCAGAGATGTATAACCCCGAAAAATACACTCCCGCGGTTATCGAGTTTGTGGATATAGCCGGCTTGGTTAAGGGCGCTTCTAAAGGTGAAGGCCTTGGCAACAAGTTCCTTTCTCATATACGTGAGGTGGATGCTATCATTCACGTGGTGCGTTGCTTTGGCGGCTCACAGGTTATCCATGTGGAGAGCGAGGCTGACCCCGCAAGAGATGTGGATATTATCAATACCGAGCTTATACTTTCGGATATAGAGATTTTAGAGCGTCGCGTTGACCGTATCAAAAAGGCTATGAAGGGCGATGCTTCGCTGGGTGCCGCCCTCAAGGTGTGCGAAAAACTGCTTGCCGCTCTTAACGACGGCATTTGCGCCCGCGCGGTAGAGCTTTCTTCCGAGGAAGAGGAGCTTGTGGCAGACACCCCTCTGCTTTCCGGCAAGCCCGTTATCTATGCCGCAAATGTGGACGAGGCAAGCCTTGCCGACGGCGCCGAAAGCAACCCCTATTATAAAGCGCTGTGCGCAAAGGTTGCCGACGAAAACGCCGAGGTGTTTGCACTTTGCGCCGCTGTTGAGGCGGATATTGCAGAGCTGGACGAGGAAGACCGCGGTGTGTTCCTTGAGGATTTGGGGCTTACAGAGTCCGGCCTTTCCCAACTTATACGGGCATCCTATCGCCTGCTTGGGCTTATCAGCTTTTTGACCGCGGGCCCCAAGGAGGTTAGGGCGTGGACCATTCGCAAGGGCACAAAGGCGCCCGGCGCCGCAGGTAAAATACACAGCGATTTCGAGCGCGGCTTTATCCGTGCCGAGGTAGTGGCATACGATGACCTTATGGCTAAAGGCACAATGAACGCGGCAAAGGAGGCGGGCCTTGTGCGCAGCGAGGGTAAGGAATACGTAATGAAGGACGGGGACGTTGTTCTTTTCCGCTTTAATGTGTAATACAGTTTAATTGAAAGGCGAGGACAAAACGTCCCCGCCTTTTTTGTCGGGGTCCCCGAGAAGTCGTCAGACTTCTTGGGGTGATTG
>JAZUQW010000150.1:0-2193 GCA_045605905.1 Eubacteriales bacterium | reverse complement strand
TTCGGCATGTAATGGCGGATCAGGTACTGCCCAAGGCAGCGGTGGCTTTTTCCTCGCATAGGGATCTCCTGTTAAATTGGGATGAGGAGATCATACCATGCAAAAGAGGTTTAGTTGTGAATTCAGGCAGAAACTGGCACAGGAAGTTGCTGGAAAAGAAGCCGCCCCGTTTCCGGGGCGGCTTTGCGCTTTTAGGTGTTTTCATCGTTTATATCGTATTCGGTATTATAGGCGGTCAGATAGATAAAGTGTTTGATCCAATAACAGCTCACGGCGTAGAAAACAGCATACTTAATATGTTTGTTGACGGTTATTCTATGCCCACTTCCTTTACCATGACCCTTTCCGGATATGCTCTCGGTTGCTCTGTTATTGCAATATTCAACCGTATCGGCGGCGGTATATACACCAAAGCTGCAGATATGGGCGCAGACCTTGTTGGTAAGACCGAAGCACACATTCCTGAAGATGACCCCCGTAACCCTGCTACCATCGCAGATAACGTTGGTGATAATGTTGGTGACGTTGCAGGTCTCGGCTCCGACCTTCTCGAAAGCTATGTAAGCTCTATTCTTGCTTCTGTAATTTTGGCAATCGAGTTGTTCTCCAAAAACATATTCGACAATACAGAGATCCTTGAAAAAATGATATACTTCCCCATAGTATTTGCGGGTATAGGCCTTATTGCCTGTGTTCTCGGTGTTGCTTCCTTGCTTGTAAAGGCAAAGCTTTCCGACAGCCCTCATAAGGAACTTAATTTAACTACTTGGATTTCTGCGGGCATATCCGTTCTCGGTGTTTTCGCTTTTAGCTTCTTTGCATTTAAAGATGTAAGCAAAGAAGTCTTCAGCACTGTAGAATTCAACATCGGCTGGGTTTCTCCCGCTGTTGCTGCTGTTTGCGGTATCGCTGCAGGTATAATTGTCGGTCTTATAGCAGAACGTTACACCAGCAGCGACTATAAGCACACACAACGTATTTCCGCAGCTTCTGTTGAAGGCCCAGCCCTCAACATAACCCAAGGCCTTGCTTTGGGTATGCGTTCTTGTATGCTCCCATGCATAATTCTCGGTATAGCTATATTTGCTTCCTTCTCCGTTTGCGGTATGTACGGTGTTGCTCTTGCGGCGCTTGGTATGCTTTCCTTCGTTGCTACTACCGTTTCTGTTGATACCTACGGCCCCATCTCCGATAACGCAGGCGGTATCGCTGAAATGAGCGGTTTGGATAAGGATGTTCGTAAGATAACCGACCATCTCGACTCTGTTGGTAACACTACCGCCGCTATAGGTAAAGGCTTTGCAATCGGTTCTGCCGCTCTTGCAGCTCTTTCCATGATGTCCTCTTATCTCTTCGCTTCGACCACAGATGCAGTGGAATCCGTAAAACAGGGCGCTATGGATCTTATAAGACTTAATATTATTGATCCTCTTACCTTGGCAGGCGCAATCGTAGGTGCCGCACTTCCTTTCCTTTTCTCCGGTATGCTTATCGATGCAGTTGCAAAGGCTGCAAGAAAGATGGTTGAGGAAGTTCGTCGTCAGTTTAGAGAAATCAAGGGCTTGCTTCAGGGCGAAGTTCTTCCCGATTACAAAACTTGTATAGAAATCTCCTCCAAGGGTGCAATAAAAGAAATGCGCATCCCCGCAATCCTTGCAATAGCAGTTCCCGTTGTTTGCGGTTTCCTCTTTGGTGTAGATTTTGTTGCGGGTATACTTATTGGCTCTACTCTTTCCGCTATTATGCTTGCTATCTTCACAGGTAACGCAGGCGGCGCTTGGGACAACGCTAAAAAGTATATTGAAACCGGTGCAATCCAAGGCCACGGCAAGGGCTCTCCCGCTCACGATGCGGCAGTTGTTGGTGACACCGTAGGTGACCCCCTTAAGGATACCGTTGGTCCCTGCCTTGACATATTTATTAAGATAATGTCCACCATCGCGCTTGTTACCGTTGTTGTTTTCCGTGAAGCTAACTTGCTCGATTGGATTCAAAGACTTATAAAATAAGTTAACTTTAAAGCCGCTTTTCAAAAAGAAAGGCGGCTTTGCTTGTTGTGGTAATTATTACTTCTCTTGACAAAAACTGTGAAAAATTGTATAATTGTTTATCAAAAAATTAGAGGTGAATATATGTTAAATATAGGTATAAAGGCAGAGTGCAGCGCTTTGGTTAACGAAAACAACACAGCGG
>JAZUQW010000149.1:0-2672 GCA_045605905.1 Eubacteriales bacterium | reverse complement strand
GATGCCGTTATTCATTTTGCAGGGCTTAAAGCAGTGGGCGAGTCGGTGGCAAAGCCGCTGTTTTACTACGAAAACAACATAAGCGGTACGGTAAACCTACTAAAGCTTATGGAAAAGTACGGCGTTAAACGGATGGTATTTTCTTCAAGTGCCACCGTATACGGTGAGCCAAAAACCGTGCCAATAAGAGAAGATTTTCCTAACAGTGCCACAAATCCTTATGGCAGTACAAAGCTGTACATTGAAGGGATTCTTAAAGACATGTGCGTGGCAGACAAAGATTTTTCGGTTGCACTATTGAGATATTTTAATCCCATTGGCGCCCACGAAAGCGGGCTTATAGGCGAAAACCCCAACGGCATACCCAATAATCTTATGCCCCGTATTTGCCAAACAGCAAAGGGAATAATGAAAGAGCTTACGGTTTTCGGTGATGACTACCCTACTCCCGATGGGACCGGCGTTAGAGATTATATCCATGTTTGCGACTTGGCGGATGGTCATATTGCAGCACTTAATAAAATAGAAATGCAAACCGGTGCCCATATATACAACCTTGGTACAGGCAAAGGATACAGCGTTTACGATCTTATACGCACCTTTTCCGAGGTGAACCAAGTTGATGTTCCCTATAAAGTTTGCCCAAGACGCCCAGGTGACGTACCCGTTGTTTACGCCGACCCAACAAAAGCAAAAAAAGAGCTTGGTTGGGAAGCAAAGCGGGAGCTGTCAGATATGTGCAGAAGCAGTTGGCTGTTTATTAAAGACAAATAATACACTTTAGGTGAAAACGATGACTGATATATCCAAAATACGCAATTTCTCTATAATAGCTCATATCGACCACGGTAAAAGCACTTTGGCCGACAGGTTATTGGAGTATACAGAAGCGGTTTCCAAGCGCGAAGCCATGGACCGTATGCTTGATAATATGGAGCTGGAGAGAGAGCGCGGCATTACTATTAAAGCCCGCGCGGTTAATTTTAAATACAAAGCCGATGACGGTGAGCTTTACGACTTAAACCTTATAGACACCCCCGGCCACGTTGACTTTAACTACGAGGTTTCACGCTCACTTCAATCCTGCGAAGGTGCTTTGCTTGTGGTTGATGCCACCCAAGGCATACAGGCGCAGACCCTTGCCAACGCTTATTTGGCTGTAGATAACGACTTGGAGATTTTGCCCGTTATTAACAAAGTGGATCTTCCCAGTGCAGACATAGAGGGCGCCAAAAACGAGATAGAAGAAATCGTCGGCATATCCGCTGATGACGCACCCGCGATCTCTGCAAAAATGGGTACAAATATCAAAGCGGTGTTAGAACAGATAGTAAAGGCTGTCCCCGCACCCACGGGTGATGCCAACGCCCCCCTTAAGGCGTTGATATTTGACTCTTATTACGACTCTTATAAAGGTGTGGTTGTATACATTAGGGTCAAAGACGGTACCGTTAAGGTTGGTGACACCGTTAAGATGATGCACACCGGTGCAAGCTTTGAGCTTGTGGAGGTTGGAACTCTTTCTGCGTTTGGCTTCAATCCCAAAGGGGTGCTTTCCGCAGGGGAGGTTGGATATTTTACCGCGAGCATAAAGAGCATTGCAGATACCGAGGTTGGCGATACCGTAACCCTGGCGAATGCACCTGCCGCCGAGCCTTTGCCGGGCTTCAAAAAGGTTTTACCTATGGTTTACAGTGGTATTTACCCTTCCGATGGTGCAAAATACGGCGACTTAAAGGACGCTTTGGAAAAGTTAAGACTTAACGACAGCGCCTTTGGTTTTGAGCCTGAAACATCTGCCGCCCTGGGCTTTGGATTTCGCTGCGGTTTTCTTGGGCTTTTGCATATGGAGATTATTCAGGAGAGACTTGAAAGAGAGTTTAACCTTGACCTTATCACTACTGCACCAAGCGTTATATATAAGATAACCGACAAAAAGGGCGAGGTGCGTTATATCGATAACCCCACAAACTACCCCTCCCCCGACGAAATTGAAGAGGCGGCAGAACCCATAGTAAAGGCCACCGTTATAACGCCTACAGCCTATGTGGGCAGTATAATGGAGCTGTGCCAAGACAGACGCGGCACTTTCATTGATATGAAATATGTGGCGGGAGATAGAGCAGAGCTGCATTATGAGCTTCCGTTGAACGA
This sequence comes from Eubacteriales bacterium, assembly GCA_045605905.1. Lineage (GTDB taxonomy): Bacteria > Bacillota > Clostridia > Oscillospirales > CAG-382 > SIG636. Next base: position 518 of record JAZUQW010000149.1, on the reverse strand, counting down.
GATTATTTACGACTTTTTTGATTCTTTAAAATCCAAAACCAAGGGCTATGCCTCTTTGGATTACGAGCCTAACGGTTACAAGGCTTCTAAACTGATAAAGCTGGACTTTTTGCTTAACGGCGAAAACGTTGATGCGCTTTCCTTTATTGTCCACGCTGACAAAAGCTATGCAAGGGCTAGAAGGATAGTGGAAAAGCTTAAGGATAATATTCCGAGACAGTTGTTTGAAGTCCCCGTACAAGCGGCAATAGGCGGCAAAATTATTGCCCGTGAAACCGTAAGAGCTATGCGTAAGGACGTGCTTGCCAAGTGCTACGGCGGCGACATTACCCGAAAGAAGAAGCTTTTGGAAAAGCAAAAAGAGGGTAAAAAGAAAATGCGCTCTTTGGGTAGCGTAGAGCTTTCTAAAGAAGCATTTATGGCTGTACTTAAAATGGATGAATAACCATCCCAACAATCACCCCAACAAGCCTGACGGCTTCTTGGGGACCCCGACAATTACCCCAACAAGCCTGACG
>JAZUQW010000148.1:0-12006 GCA_045605905.1 Eubacteriales bacterium | reverse complement strand
GGCGCCCGCTTTTCTCGCAAGGGCGGCGGTGGCATCGTTACAGTTATCCGCCACAACAAATATACTTATCAGCTCTGCGGGATAGTCCTGCCGCTTGATGCTTTCTATTAGGTTTGCTATTACCGCTTCTTCGTTGCGGGCGGCTATTACCACCGCGTACTTATGCTTTACATCGGTTTTGGCAAACTTTTTGGTGAAGAAAAAGCTTATGTACTTTAAAACCGTACGGTAAGAGTAAAAGGCACCCACAATAAGTATAAGCCATTTACATATATTTAAGGCTATAACCATAAAAGCTTCTCCTCTCCTTTGAATTAACCTATTGATTTTATCATAAAACGCCGATACAGTCAAGTCTTTTACTTTATGGCAATCACCCCGACAAATCATCCCAAGAAAAACCCCAACGGATACAAACATCCGTTGGGGTCCTGACTATTTATTTTTTCTTTTCAAGGCTTATTACTATCTTCCTGTCCGCATCCTGACCTACAGAATAGGTTGTTACGCCTTCTATAAGCTGTACCTCGGAATGGATTATGCGACGTTCATAAGCGTTCATAGGCTCAAGCGTGTGGTTGCGACGGGAGCGAAGCACCTTGTCTGCCATTCTTCTTGCCAAGGAACGAAGTGCTTCCGCACGCTTTTCGCGGTAGCCTTCCACATCCACAGACACGCGATAAAAATCGTCCTTCTTTCTGTCCTTATTGGCGGCAAGGGTTGCAAGATACTGTACAGCATCCAGCATATCGCCGTGTTTGCCTATAAGCAGACCCAGGTTTTCACCCGTTATTTCCAGAAGCACGCCTTCGGCGCTTTCTTCGCTTACGGCAACATCAGCCTCTACACCCATGTTTGCCAAAAGAGTTACTATAAAGCCGTTGGCTATTTCGGCAGGGGTATCTTCGTGATACACTCTAACCTTTGCATTAGAGCTGCCTATGCCCAAAATGCCTTTTTTAGCTTCTTCAAGTACTTCATATTGAACCTTTTCCACAGAATAACCAAGCTCTGCCGCGCCTTTTTCCACAGCCAGCTCTACGGTCTTTGCGGAAACGGTAGTTTCCTTTATCATAACGTTTAGTCCTTTCTGTCGCTGTCGTCTTTCAGCGCAGGTTTATCTACCAAGGCGGGCTTGGAATCTGTCTTTTTAACAGCGCTTGCCTTTTCTTCCTGCTCAAGCTTTTCTTTACGACGGCGAATTTTTTCCGCACGTTCTTCACTTATTGCAAGGCTATCGTAAGTGGTATCGTCCTCATCAACCTCGATGGTAACTATCTTCTTACGCTTTTTAGCCTGCTTAACTTCGCTTACAGCCTTTTTCATATCGTCTTCGCTGTACTTGGGAGCAGGATACATCTTGGAAAGGATGAACTGCTGACCAACGGAAGCGATGCTTCTGAATACCCAGTAAATACCTATTGCCGCAGGGAAGGTAAAGGCAAAATAGGTGGACATAAGGGGCATCATCCAACGCATAAAGCCGCTGTTTGCAGGGTTGGGCTGGTTGGGGTCGGCGGTGGGCTGTGCGGTGAATTTTCTTGAAATTTCCGAAGACAAAAAGCTGGATACAAATACCAACACGGGTATAAGCAACAACCAATTGAATGCAAATTGAGGGTTGTCAAGAGTGGTGGTGTCACCGATAAAGTCAAAGTTGGGCAGGCAGTGTGCGCCGTTTTCAACTTCCTTCTTATCTTCGGCAGTGTATATGCCCTTTTCCTCAAGCATTGAGTTAAAGTCATAAACCTTGCCGCTGCCGGAAGCGTTAAGCACATATTCCTTATACCAAAGCTTTTCTTTAAAGCTTTCGCCCTTAAGGGTTGCAACACCCAAGCCCTCAAGCTTATCTGCGGTAACCTCGGAGCTTACGGTTATGGAATACTTGCCGTCTTCATAACCAAAGTCCTTCATAAAGGTATCGACATCATTTTGCATAAACTTGATAAGATCAAGCTCGCTAAATGTCATGGCGTTACCGTCGGTTATAAGCTTTTGAATTTCCTTAAGCTCATCAGCCCTTTTGTCGCAACGCTTGTATTCTTTGGAGTCTTCATCCAGAGTAGCCATCTTCATTTCATAAGCTTCTGCCTGGTTGCCGGCTATAACATAAGCCTGCTCATAAAAGTCATACATGGTATACTCGTTTTTACCAACGTTGGCGTTATCCATACTTGTGGTATAGGTAAGGGGCATTCTAACAACGCCGAAGAGTGCAAAAATTATGGGCAACTGCACCAAAAGAGGTAAACAGCCTGCTGTGGGGCTGTAGCCTTCTGCCTGATACATCTGCTGGATCTCTGTTTGCATCTTCTGTTGGGTAACACGGTCGGTTCTGCCCTTGTATTTTTCCCTTATTGCCATCTCCTTGGGTCTGATGGAAGCAAGCTTTACAGAAGATTTCTGTTGCTTGATACCGAAGGGGAAAAGAACCACCTGCATAACAAGCGCAAATATAAACAGCGTAATGATATAGTTGTTAAATGATATGCTGTAGCACAGCTTCATTATCCAACCGATAATAACATATAAAAATTCAAACATTTAGATTTACCCTTTCTTTTTATTTCTTAAGGGTACCGGGTCGTACCCATACTTACACAGAGGGTTACAGCGCAAAATCCTGTATAAAGCCAAAAAAAAGCCCCTAAAAGCACCCCACTCGGTTATAGCCTCAATAGCGTATTGAGAGCAGGTAGGTGTAAACCTGCAATGCCGACGTGTTTGTGACGATATGTGCTTTTGATAGAGCCTTATTAGATACACAAATATTTTTTTCATAAAAGCAAACCGAAAAACCCCCGCTTTTTGGGAGTATTACAAAAACAGGGCCGCCTTCCTAAATGAACCGCAAAGCTGCTCGCAAAGCTCGGTAGAATTGTAGTTGATACACGGTTGCCTGGCGACTATTACAATAAGATACCCTTTCTTTACAAAAGGGTAAAGAATGCGGTACGCGTCTCTCATCCTCCTGCGAAAGGTGTTACGCAACACCGCATTCCCTCTGTTTTTAGATACGGTGAAACCGACAGCTGTCACATCCTTATTACGGTTTTTAAGCACATATACCGCCAAACCTTCGGAAACTTGACATCTGCCTTTTTCGTAGACTTTTAAAAACAAATGATTTTCCTTTATAACAGGGAACTTCATTGCCGCTACCATCTATAGACCAAAATTAATAGCTAAGTCTGATTCTGCCCTTTGCTCTTCTTCTTTTAAGCACTTTTCTGCCGTTAGCAGTGGCCATTCTCTTTCTAAAGCCATGCTCCATCTTTCTGTGACGCTTTTTAGGCTGATATGTTCTTAACACGGTATTTGCACCTCCTTAAATAACTGTAAATGCCGAGTTTTGCTCTTTTTAAACAGCACTGACTATTTTATACACAAAATTTAAGAATTGTCAAGCCTTTTTGCGAATTTTTTTAGTAGATAAGTGGCTTTTATCACCGTGTTTTTGGTTTTTGAGCGCCTTTTTTTAAACTTTATTTTTCCCTTTTTAGGGCAAAAACACTATTGATATGTATTAACGTTAAAACAGACCCCAATATGCAGAAAATGTAAATTTTTTTAGAACAGATATTTTTTTACCGCCTGTTTTTAAAAATTTTTAGCGCTTTCTCTTTACTTTGTGGAAAACTTATGTTATTATAATAATAGTGTAGAATGTGTTAAATTTGACTGTTTTTTCTTTGAGGAAAGGATATACATAAAATTATGCGTTTGAGTAACGAAATTATTTTTCAGGGCGTACTTGATTATCTGGTAGAAGAGTTGGATTATATCGACATCACGATGAATCTTTGGATTAAGCCCATGAAAATAAAAAGCATTGAGGGCGGCCTTGTTACCTTGGTTTGTGAAAACGATTTTAAGCGCAACAAAGTGCTTAACTCTTATGTGACGGATCTGACCGAAGCGTTTGAGATAGAGCTTGAGCGTGAGGATGTTGTGCTTGACTTTATCACCAGGGAAGAGCTGGAGAAGAAGGAAGAGGAAATACGGGCGGAAGAGCTTGCCCGTGAGAGGGAGGCAGAACTGGCGGCAAAGCGTGCCGAGGAGCTGCCCATGGTCAACCCCGCCTATACCTTTGAGAACTTTGTTGTGGGTTCTTCCAACCGTGTGGCTTATGAAACAAGCCTGCTTGCCTGCCGTAACCCGGCGGAGTATTATAATCCCCTGTTTTTGTACGGGCCTTCCGGCTTGGGTAAGACCCACCTTTTGTTTGCCATTATTAACGAGATACTTGATAAACGACCCGATTTTAAGGTTGTGTACATAACCTGTGAGGAGTTTACCAATCTGCTTATAGACAGTATATCCAAAAAGACTGACCCTATGGAGTTTAGGTCGAAGTTTCGTAACCTTGACTTTTTGCTTGTTGACGATATTCAGTTTTTAAAGGGCAAAAAGGCGGTACAGGAAGAAATGTTCCACACCTTTGAGGCGCTTTTTAACAGGGGCAAGCAGATAGTTTTTGCTTCGGATAAGCAGCCGTCGGAGCTGGAGGATATTGACAAACGCTTAACATCCCGATTTTCCGCAGGTGGTGTTATAGATATTCAGCCGCCGGATACGGAGTTGAGGCAGGCTATATTTAAGCGCAAGGCAGAGTCCTACGGAGTAGAAATACCCAACGACGTTCTGCAATATTTGGCTGAAAATATAAGGACAAATATCAGACAGATAGAAGGCGCCATAAAGACTCTTAAGGCACACAGCCTTATAGGCGGTGAGGAAATAAGCTTTGCCATGGCAAAGAGAGTGCTGTCGGAGTACTTGAAGAAGGCAGAAGAGGATAATGTTAACTCTGAAAAGATAATTAAATACATAGCTATGCGCTACGATGTTAAGAAAGAGGACATTACCGGTGCAAAGCGTGATGCGGCAGTGAAGAACGCCCGCCATATCTGTGCTTATCTTATGAGAAGCATGCTTAATATGACCTTTAAGGAGATAGGTGCCATATTGAAGCGCCATCACTCCACTATAATGGACTCCTGCGATAACGTGACCGAGCGCATAAAGACCTCGGAAAAGTTTAAGCGTGAAATGGAAGCCATTGAGAGGGAGCTTACAAATTAGCACCCCACCGCTCACATTCGTTCGCGAGAGAAAAGATAAAAGAGAAAAGATAAAAGAAAAGGAAGATTTTTGCGCTGTGCGCAAAAATCCACCTTAACTCTTCACTTTTCACTCTTCACTTTTCACTCTTCTCTTTTATCTTCCCTAACCTGTCCCGCACTATTTTATAAAACACACGGTTAGGCTCAAACTCCATATACCTTTTTTTGCCTGCTTGCTCGTATATGATATAGGCGCAGGCGGCAGAAAGGTTTTGCCTGTGGCTTACGCCCTTGGCTTTCTCACGCTTGCACTCTTTTTTCGCCGTGGTAAGCATCGCATCCGCCGTAAGCTGCAAGGAAAACACCCTGCGCCAAGTAAAGCCGTTAAAGCGGCGGACGGAAAGTATATCCCCTTCTAAACAATACTCGTATTCCATTACAGAATAACGGTATAAAAGCCCAAAGCCTATGGCCACCGATACTCCTGCCAAGACATAAAACACCCAAGTGATGTTCCAATAAAATCGGCACAAAATGACCGACAAAAAAGCAAACATGGCGGTAAAGGCAATAATAAACACTGCCTGAACGGTACTTCTGTAGGGTTTACACAAATTCATTGTTACCTCCGTAATAAAGCCCCTCCAAAGGGCATAAACTGTATAAAAGGAGATGCCTATGAGCAACTATAAAGACCTAAACAATTTATCTAACCAAGAGTTAAGCGGGCTGGTGTACGACATCACAAAGGTGTTGGGCGCAGACCCAAAACGCGCCGCCGCCCTTGCAGGCGACCCGCAAAAGCTTAAGAACCTTATCTCCACCATGAACGACAAAGAAATAGATGCCCTTATAAACCGCGCGGGTAAAGAAAAATCAAAGCAGATATATGACGCTTTGGAAAGGCGGAAACACCATGGATGACAAATTGCAAAGCGTGCTTTCAAACAAAGAGCTTATGGAAAAAATAGCCGCGCTTATACAGGGTAATACCGAGCCCGCCGCGCCTGTTGCCGCACCAAGCTACAGCCCGCCGCCCCAAGCGCCCACGCCTGCGGCAGATAAGGGGCTTGCCCTGCTTGCGGCGCTTACGCCTTTCCTAAAGGAAAGCCGCCGCAAGAAATTAGAGGCGGCGCGGGGCGCCATATCTGTGGCAAGCGCCTATAAAACCATGAAAAAGCTATAAAGAAAGGAGCCACCCTTAAATGTACAGCCGAGGCTACGACCGTGGTATAGAATCCGACGGCAGTTTAAGAGAGCTGGAGCGAGATTTTGAAGAAAACCGCCTTGTTCAGGAGGCTGCCCACCAAGAACCCACCCTGCCTGCCTCCGTGGGCAAGGGCAAAGGCAAGCTGTTTTCCCGCATAGACACCGAGGACCTGCTTATTATCGCCATAGCTATACTTATTCTCTTGGACGGAGACCCGGACAACGACATTATACTTATAGCGTTGGCACTGCTGTTGTTTTTCTAATCTCTGCTTGCCAAAAAGTCCGCATAGTCCTCCAAAAGCTTGCGCTGTGCGGGCTTTAGCTTTTTTACCTTTTCCACTATGGGGTCAAGTCTGTCGGTAAACACCCTGTCTTCCCTGTACCCGCAAAGTGACAGAAAGTCTTCATAAGTAACATCGTTTTGAGCCACCGAGGCAAGCTTTTTTAAAAGCTTTGGCCGCGGTGGATTTTCTTGCTTGCACTGGGCAAGCTTTTTCAGTTGAACAACGCTTATATCGCTTTGCTCCGCATACTCCTTAAGGTCGCGGTTGCCTTTTGCCCTGTCAAGCAGCAGGGCAAACAGCTTTTTACTGTATCCTACATTTATCATATTTATCCCTCGTGGCAGGTAAGCGCCGCACCGATAACCGTGGCGTACTCGCTGTTTTGGGGGATGATGAAGTTTACCCCAAAGGTCTCGCCAAGTACCTTAAACGCCGCTCTTGCGCTGTTAAGAGCAGATAGCCTGCCTGTAAGCACTATATCCTTTACCCCTTTTGCGCTTGCCGCAAAACGGGCTACTACCGCAACGGTCTCGTATATCATATTGATTATGCCTGCGGCTATATCCTCACTGCGCACCAGGTCGCCTATCTTGCCGAAATTAGACGCGGTCATGGATGCGGGCAGAGTAGGGCCTATGTCCTTTTCCGTCAGGTCGTTAACCGAAAGGTCTACAAGGCTAATGTTGCCTTCCGCCGCCAGCGCTTCTATGGCAGAAACATCGGTGGTGCCTATAAGCTTTTTGGAAAGCCCCACCAAGGTGCCGCCGCCTACGCCTGTGCCACCCATATGCTCGGCACCGTTTTTGTCAAAATACACCAAGGCGGTGCCTGTGCCCATGCTGACAACTATGCCCTTATCCAAGCCGGAAAGATAGCTGCCGCCCTTGCCTATAGCCACAAACTCGGTAGCGTGTACGGCGGGCAGACCGAATATCTCGTCACCCGCAAACACACTGCCTACCCCTGTAACCACCAGCTTGTCAATCTCCCCAAGGGATATGCCGTTGGCAGAGGTAAACTTGCCGAAAGCCCCGTAAAGCGACGCCACAGGGTCGGTGGCGCGGGTCATCATGGGGGATATTACTGCTCCATCCTTAACACCCGCTATTTTTGTGGTACTGCCGCCCACGTCTATACCAACTATTATACCCATAATAATCCTCCGTAATCATACACCCACCACGGCTTTTGTCAGCAAAAGCACCAGGGGAATGGTAACAACACTGCAAACCGTGGATATGGCAACCGCCGCAAGGGTGGCGTTTTTATCCGCACCGTAGGTGCTTGCCAACAGCGGTGCTTTTGCGGCAACAGGGGTCGCCGCCATAATAACGCAAATATAAGTAGTGCCTGCGGCAACCTTAAATATGCCGCAAACAAGCAAAACGCCAAGGGGCAGAATAATAAGCTTCACAAAGGCCGCCACATAAGCGCCCGCGTTTGTAACAAGCTGACCCAAGGGCGCGTTTTTCAGCATACAGCCCAAAACAAGCATAGCCAAAGGGAAGGTCAAGTTAGCGGTAGAGCTTAAAGCCGTGCTTAATGCGCCGGGCAGCCCTATGCCAAACCAACTGAACAACAGCCCTGCCGCCGCCGCCAAAATACCGGGGTTAAGCAGCGCTTTGCGAAAACAGGCGGCGGTGTTGCCGCGTCTGCCTGCGGAAAGCAAAAACACGCCTGCGGTCCACATATACAAATTAAAGAACAAAACATAGCACGCCCCGTAAAACAAACCGTTTTGAGGGAACATGGCAGTAAGCAAAGGATAGCCCATATAGCCGCAATTGGAAAAGATTACAGAAAAACGCAGTGCGTTGGCTTCTCTTGCCGGCCTTGTTTTAAACAACAGCAAGGCAATCACCGTGGCAACAATATGGATAGCGGCGCTACAGCCCACAATAGTGACCATCTCGCCCATTCTGCCGCCGCCGCTTTGCATAAACGCCATAAAAATAACCAGCGGGTTGGTAACATAAACCACCAGCTTGCTTATACCGTCGGCAGTGCGCCTATCAAAAAAGCCAACTCCGCTTGCAAGGTAGCCGATTATCATTATAATAAATAATGAAACAACCTGTTTTGTAACCAAGCTTGTCATATCCATTCAACAACACTCCTTTACAGGGTGTATTGTAACAGTCTTGTCGTAATTTGTCAACCTTTTGTTAGCACTATAATGTATTGACAAAAGCCTGCCCGCGGTGCTATACTTCACACAAAGGAGGTGTTGTTATGCCCTTGGCAGACAAAGCCAGACCAAAGGATTTCGACAGCGTTGCGGGTCAGCGTCATTTGCTTGGCGAAAACAGCCCACTGCGCCGTATGCTTGCGGCGGGTCATTGTCCCTCTATGGTGTTTTACGGCCCACCCGGTACGGGCAAGACCACTGTTGCCGATATAATCGCCCGCAAAAGCGATAAATATCTTCAGCGCATAAACGCCACCACCGCCTCACTCAGCGATATAAAAGCCGCCCTTGCCGCCGGCGGTACTCTTGCGGCACAAGGCGGCATTTTGCTGTATATAGATGAGATACAGTATTTTAACAAAAAACAGCAGCAATCTTTGTTGGAATATGTAGAGGACGGCAGGGTCACCCTTATCTGTTCCACTACCGATAACCCGTTCTTTTGCATTTACCCTGCGTTGCTTTCCCGCTCTGCGGTTTTCGAGTTTAAAAGCGTGTCCGCCGAGGAGATAGTCCCTGTTTTAAAGCGCGGGCTTAAGATGCTTTCGGAGGAGTACGGCGAAAAAACCGCCACCGATGAGCTTTTACTGGATATAGCTCGCTCATCGGGCGGTGACGTAAGAAAAGCCCTTGGGCTTTTGGAAAGCGTGTTCTTCTCCTGCGGGGATGTTTTAGAGCAGTCCACCGCAAAAGAGCTTGCCGCTATGGCGGGTCTGTATTTCGACCGCGGCGGCGACCAGCATTTTGACTGTCTTTCCGCCTTGCACAAGTCCATAAGGGGCAGCGACCCCGATGCCGCAGTTCATTACCTGTGCCGCGCCCTTACGGGTGGTGACCTTAATGCCGTTTGCCGCAGATTGCTTTGCGCCGCCAGCGAGGATATAGGTCTTGCCGCACCCATGGCGGTAGCGGTGGTGAACGCCTGTGTAGAGTCGGCGCACCGCCTTGGTATGCCCGAAGCGCGCTTGCCCTTGGTAGAGGCGGCAATATATTTGGCAACCTTGCCCAAATCCAACTCCGCCTACCTTGCCTACGACAGAGCGTACAGAGATATAGCCGCAGGCCTGGCGGGGCCCATACCGCGTCATTTGCAGAACGTCCATGCGGACGGCGAGGGCGAAAAGCGTGCCCAAGGCTATAAGTATCCCCACGATTACCCAAATCACTATGTAAAACAGCAATATCTTCCCGACGGAATAAAGGACCGCGTGTATTACGAATACGGCAACAATAAGACTGAGTCTGCCGCCTTGGAATACCATAAAAAGCTTACCCAAAAAGGTTAAAGTGTTATGGAAAAAGAAAAGCTTAACATAGACGAAAACTATATACCCGATTACGAGACTCTGTTTGAGGACGACCCAAACCACAGCGGCGGCGGAGGCAGAGTGCTTATAAAACTGCTTAAGGAAAACCGCCGAAAAATATACCTTTCTTCCTTATATTATATAATAAAGGCAAGCCCCGTTTGGATAATCCCCGTTATAACCGCATCCATAATCAACGCCGTTACCGCGGGCGGCGACGGAGTAATGAGCAGGGTGTGGATGTATATGGGCATTCTGTTGGTGTTGCTTTTACAAAACATCCCCATGCACGTGCTTTACGCCCGTTATACCGATACAATGCTTCGCACCATCGGCGCAGGTCTGCGTAACACCCTTATCAAAAAGCTTCAGCATCTGTCCATCTCGTATCATAAGGAGATAGAGTCGGGCAGAGTGCAGTCCAAGTTCATGCGGGACGTAGAGGCCATAGAGTTTCTCAACAGCCAGATAATTAAAAGCGTTCTTCCCAGCTTCATCGGTATAATGGTATCAATGGGCATAACCATTTATAAAAGCCCCATCGTTGCATTGTTCTTCTTGGCGGTAGTGCCTGTCAACGTTGTTCTTGTCAGGGTTTTCAACAAGCGCATGCGTGAGACTAACCGTCACTTCCGTAAGGAGTCCGAGGATATCTCCGCAAAGGTCGCCACCATGCTTGAGATGATACCCGTGACCAAAGCCCACGGCTTGGAGTCATTAGAGATTCACAACCTTGAAGAAAACATCACAAAGCTTAAGCGCAGCGGACTTATGCTGGATAAGACCAATGCCTATTTCGGCTCTATCTCTTGGGTAATAAGCCATTTGCTCAGCGGTCTTTGTCTGCTTTTTACAGCCTATCTTGCCGTAAATGACTATATGCCCGCAGGCGACATAGTTATATTTCAAACCTATTTCACTTCAATCAGCAACAGCGTGCAAAACCTTGTAAATATCTACCCTCAACTTACAAAAGGACTTGAGTCTATCAAGAGCGTATCCGAAATAGTCCTTTCCGATAAAGTAGAGGATAACCGCGGCAAGCAAAAGCTAAAACAGCTAAAAGGTGATATAGAGTTTAAAAACGTCTCCTACCGCTACCCCGACGGCGATGAGTATGTGGTAAAAAATCTGTCATTCACCGCCAAGGCAGGAGAGTGCATCGCCTTTGTGGGTTCGTCGGGCTCGGGCAAAAGCACGGTTATGAATATGATAATAGGCTTTCTGCTTGCCAACGAGGGTCAGGTGCTTATCGACGGCAAGGATATAAAGACCTTAAATCTTTCCTCTTACCGCCACCATATATCGGTGGTGCCCCAAAGCAGCATCCTGTTTACAGGCACCGTCAAGGAAAATATCACTTACGGTATGGCAAAGGTCAGCCCCAAAGAGCTGGCAAGGGTTACAAAGCTTGCAAATATTGACGAATTCTTACCCCGCCTGTCAAACGGCGTCGAAACCGTCATCGGCGAGCATGGCGATAAGCTTTCCGGCGGACAAAAGCAACGTATATCCATCGCCCGCGCCATTATTCGCGACCCGGAGATACTTATTCTTGACGAGGCTACCAGCGCCCTTGACAATTATTCCGAATACCTTGTACAGCAGGCAATAAACGGATTGGTCAAAAACCGCACCACCTTTATTGTCGCCCATAGACTTTCCACTATCAGAAACGCCGACCGCATCATTGTAATGGAGGACGGCGTAGCAGTAGAATCCGGCAGCTACGATCAGCTTATGGCGCTTAAGGGGAAATTCTATAAGCTAAAGGCATTAAGCGAGGTAAAGCCCTGGCAAGATGATGTGGGCGCTACAATTTAACTTTATTTAAGCGGAGAGGGCACCCCTGCCTTTTCCGCTTTTTTTCGGGGTCCCCGCCGCGAACGAATGTGAGTGGTGGGGTGTTTTATTCGGGGTCCCCGTTGCGACCAAAGTGAGCAATGGGG